>JAYVVW010000141.1:0-11331 GCA_043786595.1 Sphingomonadales bacterium
ACGCAGCGCAGAAAGGCTGTCACGCGTTCGATTTCGGCCGATCAAAGTCTGGAACTGGCCCTGCTGCCTTCAAACGCAATTGGGGTTTTGAAGCGACACGGCTTTCCTACGCCAAATATGCCGCCGACGGCGAAACGCCGCGCGATATCAATCCACTCAGTCCCAGGTATCGGCTGCAGGTGTCGCTATGGCAGAAATTGCCGCTATGGGTTGCAAATCGGGTGGGGCCGCACATTGCCAAGGGGCTGGGATGAACGGCGAAATCCTCTTCTTGGCACACCGTATGCCTTATCCGCCTGACCGCGGCGATAAAATACGCAGTTGGCACATGCTAAAGCGGATTGCGTCGATTGCACCAACGCATGTCGTCACGCTGTGCAACGATCCGCGCGATCTGGCGCACGCCTCGGTCATTGCAAATATTGCAGCGTCGGCTCGATTTTTTGAACCGGTTTCGCGTCAACGTGCGATTGCGACAGCACTGGTTACCGGTCGATCAGCGTCAGTCTGCGCATGTGCGAGCGCCAAACTTCAGTCTGAAGTAAACCGCCTGCTCGCGACGAGGCCGATCAAAACAATCTTCGCCTATTCGGGGCAAATGGCGCAATTTGTCCCGTCAGACATTGGCGATCGCCGTTTCGTGATGGATTTCGTCGACATGGACTCGGCAAAATTCGCGGCCTACGGCGGGTTTGCCAATTGCGAGGAAGCCCGGCGGTTGCGCGCGTTTGAAATCGCTACGGCTGCGCGTGCCGATGTCAGCATATTTGTCAGCAAAGCCGAAGCAGACGTTTTTTGCAACGAATCCGGGTTGTCAGCCGGCAAAATCGCATCGGTTGAAAATGGTATCGATCTGGACGCTTACGCACCAGATAATATACGACCGACAGTCGGCATCACGACGCCTTTGATCGTGTTCACCGGACAAATGGATTATCGGCCAAATATCGAAGCTGTCTCAAAATTCGCGCTTACCGTTTTGCCAATCATCCGTGCCTCTTTTGATGACGTCACCTTTGCAATCGTCGGGCGCGCGCCGACAGCAGAAGTGATGGCGCTTGGCCGATTGCCGGGCGTGCAGGTGACGGGCGAAGTGCCCGACACGCGTGACTGGCTCGCGGCCGCTGATGTCGTTGTCGCACCGCTTCTGCTCGCGCGTGGCATACAAAATAAGATACTTGAGGCGATGGCAATGGCGAAACCCGTCGTCGCGTCGTCCGCAGCAGCCCAAGGAATTGATGCCGCGCACGGAGTCGCGTTGATCGTTGCTGACGGTGCGCAGGCGCAGTCGGATGCCGTGATCGCGCTGCTCAATGACCCGGCATATCGCGCTACCGTCGGGATTGCCGCACGGCAGCGGATGGTCGCGCGCTATAGCTGGGAAGCGCGACTGGCCGATCTGCCGTCATTACTGGGTTTTGCCGCGTGAGCGCGCTTTCAACGATCTGGCGGCTCCATCTTGCCCGCCTTGCGTTCGCAATTGTCGCGATCGTCGCGCTATTTTACGTCGACGTGTTCAAGATGGTCGAGATTTGGTGGACAAGTTCGACGTTCACGCACTGCCTGTTCATCCTACCTTTAGTCGGCTGGCTGATCTGGCAACGCGGTGATGAAGTCCTCGCGATCGAGCCGCGCGTCTGGGCACCGGGACTGGTGCTCATTGCTGCCGCTGGAACCGGCTGGATGATCGGGCAAGCGGCGGGAGTCAGCATATTGCGCCATGCCTGTATTATCATGATGATCCAGGGATCAGTCCTGACTCTGCTCGGCCCCGCAGTCACTCGCGGTCTCCTGTTTCCATTATTCTATCTTTATTTTCTGGTGCCATTCGGTGACGAACTGGTTCCGCCGCTCCAGACAATTACCGCAAAGCTCTGCATGTTATTTTTGGGTTGGGCGGGTATTCCGGCACATATCGAAGGCGTGTTCATATCAACAGCAAGTGGTAATTTTGAAGTTGCAGAGGCGTGTTCGGGCGTGAAGTTTCTAGTCGCCATGTTTGCCTACAGCACGCTTGTTGCCAATGTTTGCTTTCGTAGCTGGGCAAAGCGCGCAGCGTTCATGGCGCTCGCCGTGACTGTGCCTGTCATTGCAAACGGTGTCCGTGCTTATGCGACGATCCATATTTCCTATTTGACGAGCAATGCGTTCGCTGAGGGCATTGATCATGTTGTCTACGGCTGGTTTTTCTTTGGTTTCGTGATGCTGCTTGTGATGGCGCTGGCGTGGAAATTTTTTGACCGGTCGGTCAGCGATCCGTGGCTTTCGCCGTCACACTCGGCCACACTCGGCTTCATGAAGTTTGGCGATGTAACGCCGCGCCGCGCAGGCGTCATCATGGCCGCTGCTGTCGGGCTTATTGCAGCGCCCTTATTCTGGGATGCTGCGTCAGCGTCACGGGGCCACCGCATCATGCCTCACGCTGTTAACCTTCCTGAAATTCACGGCTGGTCACGCGCGCCTGCACAACGTGGTTTGCCTTGGGCACCTCGCTTTGACCGTGCCGATCACCGGCTTGATGCTGACTATGTCAACGCAGCGGGCCAGCACATCACTTTGTCGATCGCACTGTTTGCGTGGCAGGATGAGGGCAAGGAGCTTGTCGGTTACGCGCAAGGCGCGGCTGATCCGACAACGCGCTGGTCGTGGACGAATGATACTCCGCCACCGCCGTCGGGAAAGGCGGAGCGGATTTTTGCGCCCGGGCTGGCGCGAGAAGTGGTCAGCTTCTATGTGATCAACGGCATGACGACAGGTTCTCCCCGCAGCGTGAAACTTGCCACACTCAAATCGCGTTTGTTTGCGGGTGATCAGGCTGCGGCGGCAATACTTGTTTCGGCGCAGGATTGGCCTGACCGACCTGCCAGACCACAGATCGACGCTTTTCTGGGGGCATTGGGTTCGCCTCAGCAGCTTGCCGAACAGCTGATCAAATCGGCGCGCGGTCGATAATATGTGCGGTATTGCAGGCCTGTTTCATCTCGAAACCGCCAAGCCCGTCGACCCGGCACGGATCGCTATGATGACCGACGTGCAGGCACATCGCGGACCTGATGGCAGAGGCGTCTGGACGGCCAGCGGTGTTGGTCTGGGCCATCGCCGTCTGTCGATCATTGATCTGGCTGGAAGCCCGCAGCCGATGACGAGTGACGACGGCGCACTCACGATCACCTATAACGGCGAAGTCTATAATTTTGCCGAGATCCGTGCCGAGCTTGAAGCACTCGGAACGCGGTTTCACACAGCGGGCGATACCGAAGTCATTTTGCTAGGATACCGCCAGTGGGGCGTCGGCGTACTCCGGCGGCTTAACGGCATGTTCGCGTTCGCAATTCATGACGCGCGTGATCAGACACTTTTTCTCGCGCGTGACCGGCTTGGCGTAAAGCCGCTTCATTACGTTTCGCTTGCCGACGGCAGCATCGCGTTTGCTTCCGAGCTCAAGGGGCTGCTTGCCAATCCCGCTGTCAGGCGAACACCCGATATCCGCGCAATCGAGGATTATTTTGCGCTCGGCTATGTGCCGGATGATACCAGTATCGTAGCCGGCGTCCGCAAACTACCGGCAGGGCATTATCTGATGCTAAAGCGCGGTTATCCGCTGCCCCAACCAGTCGAGTGGTGGGACATTGATTTCAGCCAGCGGGCTAAGGGATCACAGGCCGATCTTGAAGCTGAAATGCGCGAACATTTACGCGCCGCCGTTGCGTCGCGGATGGTTGCCGATGTTCCGCTGGGCGCGTTTCTGTCTGGCGGTGTCGATAGTTCGGCAGTCGTCGCGCTGATGGCCGAGCGCAGCGCGACTGCGGTTGAAACCTGCTCAATCGGTTTCGATCAGGCGTCGCTTGATGAAACGGCATATGCCGATCGGGTCGCCGCACGTTTTGCGACCAAACATCGCAAACGGACGGTGGGGTCTGAGGATTTCGCTGTTGCTGATACACTCGCTGCGGCGTTTGATGAACCGTTCGCAGATGCGTCGGCGCTGCCAATGCTCCGCGTGTGCGAACTTGCGCGTGAAACGGTGACCGTGGCGCTTTCGGGTGACGGGGCCGACGAAGCTTTTGCTGGCTACCGCCGCTATAAGTTTCAGGCGGCGGAGGAGCAGGTGAGGGGGATTGTACCGCCTGCGCTTCGTGCCCGACTGTTCGGGGCACTTGGCCGCGCTTATCCCAAGGCCGATTGGGCACCGCGCTGGATGCGGGCGAAATCAACCTTGCTTGCGCTCGCGACCGACGGTTCAGAAGCCTATGCGCGCAGCGTCGGGGTAATACCGCCCGAACTACGCAGGCTGATATATTCAGACCGGTTTTCGAGCGATTTGCAAGGCCACCGCGCCGAGGATCGCTACATTCGCGCGATGAAATATGCACCCGCGCGTGACGGGCTTGACCGTGCGCAATATGCCGATCTCAAGATTTGGCTGCCCGGCGATATCCTGACCAAGGTCGACCGCACAAGCATGTCGGTAGGCCTTGAAGCGCGCGAACCTTTGCTCGATCACCGGCTGATCGAATTTGCCGCAACGCTTCCCACCAATATGCGGCTGCGCGGCGGTGAGGGTAAATGGCTGATGAAAAAGGCAATGGAGGGGCATCTGCCGCACGACATTTTGTATCGCCAGAAAATGGGCTTTGTAACCCCGGTATCGGCGTGGTTTCGTGGCCCGTTAGCCGCCGAAGCTGCCGCGCTCACACAGCGTTCGCGGATCGCCGATAGCGGTTGGTTTGATATGGACAGCTTGAGCAAGATGGCTGCCGATCATCGAGCTGGAATCAGCGATCACGGCCGCCTGTTATGGCAGCTCGTCATGCTTGAAAAAGCGCTTGTCCGCATTTTTTAGCGGTGGATCATAATCTGCGCCGACGAAATACAGACCATCGGGCGGCGCATTCAGCCCCAATGCCGTGCGATCGCGCGCGATCAACGCGTCAGTCAGATCGGTTTCGCTCCATTTCCCCGTGCCAACCAACATCAGACAACCCACCATTGATCGCACCTGATGGTGGAGGAAGGATCGCGCGGCGACATCGCAAATGATCGCACTGCCATCGCGCCGCACGTCAAGTCGGTCGAGCGTTTTTACCGCGCTTGCCGATTGGCAATGCACCGAACGGAACGTCGTGAAATCATGCATCCCGATCAGCAACTGCGCCGCACCGTGCATCGCGGCCTCGTCAATCGGTAAACGCACGCGCCACGCGAGCCCCTGTTCGAACGTCAGTGGCGCGCGGCGATTGTTGATCCGGTACTGATAGCGGCGTCGCACGCAACTAAACCGGGCGTGCCAATCATCATCGACAATTTCGCAGCCAAGGATAACAACGGGATATGGCCTTAGCCCCGCATTCAAAGCCTCGCTCAGCCTGAACGGCGTCATCACGCGGTTGAGATCGAAATGCGCGACCATGGCACGTCCGTGGACGCCTGCGTCGGTGCGTCCTGCGGCATGCACCTTAACGCGCTCGCCCAGAACGATGCGTACCGCATCCTCGATTGCCGACTGAACTGTCGGGCCGTGCGGTTGGCGCTGCCAGCCCATGAATGGCCTGCCGTCAAACTCAATCGTCAACGCAAAGCGTGTCATCCCAGCTTGGTGCCCGCCGCGATGTCATAGCCGCGTAGTAGTTCGGCCGGCGTCATCGCACTGCGCCCCGCGCGCTGGATCAGCGTGGGGCGGATGATGCCCGGATTGCACGCAATGCCCAGCGAACCGTCGACGACCGTTCCGGGCGCAGCACCACCACCAATTTCGAATGTCGCCGCCAATATGCGAAACCGCTCACCCGCCAGTTCAAACCAAGCACCGGGCGCAGGGGCGAACGCACGAATTTGACGTTCGACTTGCGGTGCACTCGTCAGGAAATTGAGCCGCGTTTCAGATTTGTCGATCTTGGCCGCATAGATCACACCGTTTTCTGGCTGCGGCGTCGGCGGGAATGCGTGGATGTCAGACAGTACGCGCGCCAGCAGGTCAGCGCCAAGCACTGCAAGTTCGTGCGTGAGAGCACCCCCCGATTTCCCCGCAACCTCGGTTTCAACGGTTGCACGCATCGGGCCGGTATCAAGCCCTGCCTCCATCCCCATGATCGTCACGCCCGTTATCGTATCACCTGCCAGGATCGCGCGGTGGATTGGCGCTGCGCCCCGCCAGCGCGGCAATAGCGACGCGTGGACGTTCACACAGCCCAACGTCGGCGCGTCAAGGATCGCCTGCGGCAAGATCAGGCCGTAAGCCGCGACAATGGCAATATCGGCCGCGAATGATGCAAATTCAGCCTGTGCCTCTGGTGTTTTCAGCGAAACCGGCGTCTTGACGTCAATGCCCAGCGCCGCTGCGCGCTGCTGAACGGGTGTTGGCATCAGCGCCTTTCCGCGTCCTGCGCGGCGCGGGGGTTGAGAATAAGCGGCAACGACGTGATGGCCCGCAGCGACCAGCGCATTAAGGCTTGGCACGGCGAATTCGGGCGTTCCCATGAAAATAACGCGCATTCTGTCTCCCAAAGGCCTTGGCATGGCCGATGCGATGCCCCTATCACGCAATCGATGGCATCGCACGAATTAGAAACACTGGCACAGGCGCTCGCGCGGTTACCCGGCTTGGGGCCGCGGTCGGCGCGGCGTGCGGTGCTTCACTTGCTCAAAAAGCGTGAGACGGCGCTCATTCCGCTGCTGCGCGCGCTTGAGACGGTAAGCGAACGTCTCGAAACGTGCGAAATCTGTGGCAATGTCGATACGCGCAACCCCTGCCTGATTTGCGCTGATCCACGCCGCGACGACCGTGCGCTCTGCGTTGTCGAGGATGTTGCCGATCTTTGGGCGCTCGAACGTGCGCGGCTTTTTCCGGGTCGCTTCCATGTGCTTGGCGGGCATCTCTCGGCGCTCGACGGGATCAGGCCAGAGGATTTGGCGATCGATACGCTCGTTGGCCGGGTCGCAGCGGGCGGGATTGATGAGGTTGTGCTGGCAATGAACGCCACGCTCGATGGACAGACGACCGCGCATTACATCGCCGAGCGGCTTGAAAACTATCCCATCCGGCTGACGCAGCTTGCCCACGGCCTTCCGGTTGGCGGTGAGCTTGATTATCTTGACGACGGCACTTTGGCACAGGCGCTGCGTGCACGGCGGCCAATTGTCTAAATATCCTGCCTGATCGCGCGCAGAAGCACCGTCTCGCCTTGACCGCAAGCCAAGCAATTCCTAACTAGACGACATGGCCATTTTATCGATCATCGAAGCGCCCGACCCCCGGTTGCGCATCATTTCCACGCCCGTCGACGTCGTCGATGATGACGCTCGCGCGCTTGTCGCTGATATGTTTGAAACAATGTATGCTGCACCGGGTATCGGTCTGGCGGCAGTTCAAATCGGCGTTGCCAAACGCGTGCTGGTGATCGATTTGCAGGAAAAGGATGAAGAAACCGGCGTCGTCACGCGCACACCGCAGGTCTTTATCAATCCCGAAGTGACGCCGATTGGAGATGAACATTCGGTTTATAGCGAGGGCTGCCTTTCGGTTCCCGACCAATATGCCGATGTCGAGCGGCCCGCAAAAATTCGCGCGACATGGCTCGATCAGCACGGCGTGGCGCATGACGAAGTGCTGGATGATATGATCGCGACCTGCCTACAGCACGAGATGGATCATCTTGAAGGCATCCTGTTTTTTGATCATCTTTCACGGCTCAAGCGTGACATATTGCTCAAAAAGCTGACAAAACAGCGCAAACTCGCCGCTTAAATTTTTCTCTTTCCTACACGCATTGTTCAAGCTATGTTCTGAGCGTGAACATTGGTTTGATCTTGCTTATGGCGCTCTGTGCGCTGATCCTCGGGGGCACCTTAGGCTGGCTTTTTGCCGGTCGGGGGACTGCGTCGCTGCGTGTCGAACGTAACCTTCATCTTGACAATTTCAAGCGTGCAATCAGTGATTTAGCTCAAGCTGTTGATGAGCGAAATGAAGCACGTCTCGGTGTTGCGTCGCTCGAAGCGCAGCACAGTGCGCGCGAATCGGGGTTTGAGGAACGACTCGCGGAATTGCGTGAAGCGAAGGAAGCGCTTTCGGCACAATTCAGTGAAATCGGCGGAAAACTTCTCGGGGAAGCGCAACAGGCGTTTTTGGAGCGTGCCGAAGCGCGGTTCAAACAATCCGAAGACACGTCGGGGCAAGGCCTGCGCGCGCTGTTGCAACCCGTCAATGACCGGCTGCAGCGATATGAGGAAGCGGTCGGGAAGGTGGAGGCCGAACGGCGCGAGACGTACGGCAATCTTCAGGGGCTGATGGAATCGCTGCGGGTCAGCAACGAATCGGTACGCTCCGAGGCGGCAAAGCTTGGCAACTCGCTGCGCAATGCACCCAAGGCGCGTGGCCGCTGGGGCGAACAGCAGTTACGCAATGTCCTCGAAAGCTGCGGGCTATCCGAACACGCCGATTTCCAGACTGAGGTGAGTGTGAACGGCGAAGAGGGCCGGATCCGTCCAGATGTGATCGTGCTCGTGCCTGGCGGAAGCGCGCTCGTTATCGATGCCAAAGTGTCGCTCAACGCGTATCAGGATGCGTACGGTGCCGTTGATGAGCGCGAACGCGTTGTCGGGTTGACCGCACACGCAGCGGCGATGCGCGCTCACGTCAACACGCTTGGTGCCAAGGCCTATTGGAACCAATTCGATGCCGCGCCAGATTATGTCATCATGTTCGTACCGGGCGAACATTTTCTGACCGCCGCGCTTGATAGTGATCCGACACTTTGGGATTATGCGTTTGAAAAGAAGGTGCTGCTCGCGACACCAACGAACCTGATTGCGATAGCGCGGACAGTGTCTGCTGTCTGGAGACAAGAGCGATTGGCCAAGGAAGCGCGCCAGATCGGAGAACTCGGCAAGGAATTATATGACCGGCTTGCGGTTGCAGCAGGGCATATGAAAACGGTTGGCAGCGGTCTTTCAACCGCAGTCAATAATTACAATAAATTTGTCGGAAGTTTCGAACGTAACGTCCTGAGTACCGGACGAAAATTCAAAGAGATGAACATCGAAACCGGCGCGCGCGAGATTGAGGACATCCCCGAGATTGAGGCGCTTGCCCGCTATGGCGGCGATGGCGGAATGATCGATAATGGCGGCGAGCGCGCTTTGTTGCCCGAAGCGATGTCAAGTCGCGTTGATCGACCGGGATAAACTTGACTCCTCGATCAACCTCCGTGAGCGCAACGTGGCAATCCAGTGCCCCGTTCCCTGAGCATGTCGAAGGGTCGTCCTTTCTTTTCAAGACCATCACGTAAGAAATGCAACCCTTCGACAGGCTCAGGGCAAGCGGGGATGGTTTGGGTCTTGGCACTTTGATATTCGGCGCGTCGAAGAAGTGGTGTCACCGCACAATGTAGTCATCACGCTCCCAATACACCAGATTTCAATAGGTGATGGCGATCACTTCATATTCGCATTCGCCCGACGGTAGTGTGACGCGGCGCAGATCGCCGATTGCCGCTCCGCGCAGCGCGCGTGCGATCGGCGCATTCCAGCCGATCAAGCCGCGTCCCGCATCCGATTCGTCATCGCCGACGATGGTGATAATACGGTGCCGATCCTCGGCATCGGCAATTGTTACGCATGCACCAAAGCGAACCTTCGACGTGTCGCTTTGCGCGGCTGGATCGACAACGCGCGCGGCCTTCATCCGGCGCGCGAGAAATCCAAGTTCGCGGTCAATCTCGCGCAATCGTCGTTTGCCATAAATATAGTCGCCATTTTCGGATCGGTCACCGTTGCCTGCGGCCCAGCTCACCGTTTCAACAATGCGCGGTCGTTCGTCTTTGATCAGTGCCGAATAGCGCGCGCGCAACGCTTCAAAACCAGCAGGCGTTATGTAGTTGGGGGAATCGCTCACCCCGGTTGTGATTTGCCCAGATAGGCCGAAAGCGGCGTGCGACTGCGGATATTTGCGCGCGACGGATTGATCAGGTCATAAACCACGGCATTTTCAAGGACGCGCTGAACGTAATTTTTGGTTTCCGAAAACGGGATATTTTCAATCCACGCCAACACATCGGTGCCGGGTAAGCGCGGATCTCCGTTGGCCGAAAGCCATTTGTTCACATTGCCCGGCCCGGCGTTGTACGCGGCAACCGCGAGTACATAGGATCCGCCGTACCGGTCCATCATCTGGCCAAAATAGGTCGAACCCAGCCGCACATTATACTGCGGATCAACCAGATTGGCAGGATTGTAGATGACACCGGCTGCCGGTGCTGTGTCTCGTGCGGTGCCGGGCATCAGTTGCATCAAGCCGCGCGCACCCGCAGCGCTCGTGATCTGCCGATCAAACTGGCTTTCCTGCCGGCTGATCGCATGGATCATGGTCCAGCTTGGCAAAACGTCAGGCGGAACAGCAACCTGCGGAAACGCGGTTTTGAGATAGTCGCCCAATCCAGCCTGACGCGCATTCCGCCCGACCATAACGCTCAGATCAGGCCGGTTGATGCGCATCGCCAATTCATTGGTTAGAACCGCGTCGAGATCGGTGGTGGCATTGGCCGCAATCGCGCGGATGAATTTCGATTGATCGAGCCATTGTCCTTGCTGGCCAAGCAAGCGCGCGGCTTGCACCAGCGAACCATTTTCAAATTGCTGTCGCGCGGCACCGGATATTTCGACGGTGCGTTCGGCTACGGGCGCGGTGATCGGACGACCAAGCCGTTCGAGCGCAAGTTGACCGTGGAATTGATCAAAAAACTGGCCTGCGCGCTGATAATAGGATGTTGCCAGCGGTTGCTGACCCGATGCTTCGGCAGCGCGCCCCGCCCAATAAAATCCCTTTGCCTGTGTTTGCGCGGAGCGCGCGGCGGCTGCGTACAGATCAAACAGCGCAACCGCATCGTTTGGGCGGCCAAGCTTGCTGAATGCAGCAAATCCGCCCGACCAGACGAGCGTGGTGTAATTGTCGCGCTCGGCAAATGATCGGTCGCGAACAATCGTGCCGGGTGGGTATGTGTCCTTAATCTGCCGCGCGATGTTATAAACCGTCGACCACTGCGCATCATTTTGCGCGCCTTTTGCCGTTATAGCCTGCGCAATCAGCCATTTTTCGGGGTCAAGCGGCGGCGCAACGAGAATACGCGGTGCGGCAAGCAGGTTTCGCGCGCTGGGCAATTGTGCGGTATTGCGCTGCCACCAATTGCGATCGATCAAAAATCCGGCATCATTGCGCGCCAATTCAAACACAGCTTGTGCACGCTCGGCTGCATCGGGCGCTTTAGTCAACATCGCGAGGCGCGCCGCAAATATCTGCTGCTTTGCCGGGGTAACCAGCAGCATCTGTCTTGCGGCGTT
>JAYVVW010000142.1:0-7362 GCA_043786595.1 Sphingomonadales bacterium
TTCGTCGCCCCGTGCTTGACACGGGGCTTGGCTTCTTTTCGCCGTTGATAAAGCCTAGCCCCGTGTCAAGCACGGGGCGACGATTTAATGTGACGCAATTATGCCCTAAGCCAGCGCGATCCCCGCCGCCTCTAGCGAGCGGAGCAGCGCGATATGCGCGGCGTGTTTCTGGGTCAAAAGCTGCGCGCCGTCGGGTGACAAGACGTCATAGCTGAGCTGGATGTTGATCGCGGTCAGCACGAAGCTGTCAATCCCGCACGCAATGAACCGGCAACCTTCGCAGCCGTCAAGCGCGGCGCGGAGCTGTTCGGGAAGTGCCGCGAGCTGTTCGGCGGTCGCGCTATTTTTGATCCCGATCATCTGCACCACGCGCCGGTGATCGAGCCGCGAAAAATTGCGCATTTCCTTGCTGAGCAAGTTGGTGTTTGAAACGATCGCCAGTTCGCCGGTGTTGGTGCGGATGCGCGTGGTTTTGAGGCCGATCGCTTCGACGGTGCCGATCGTGTTCTCCCACTTGATCGAATCGCCGCGTCGGAATGGTTGATCAAACAGGATCGCGAGTGCTGCGAACAGATCCGAAAATATCCCCTGCGCCGCCAGTCCAATCGCGATGCCACCAACGCCGAGCCCCGCGATCAGCCCCGTCACGTTGACGTTGAGATTCCCCAGAATGAGGATCACCGCGATGATGAAGAGTGTGGCATTGATCAGCAGCCGGATCAGGTTGATCGCGCTAGGCAGGCTGCCCGACGGGTCGGCATGGCCCGCGCGCAATTCAATGCTGCCGATCAGCAATTCGCGCAGGAACAGCGCGACCTGAAATGTCAGCGCGAACGTGAAGATGAAATTGACCGTGTTCGCGATGTCAGGCGGCGCATGAGCAAACACCGACACGATTTGTGCGGCAAGCGTGCCCATGAACCAGAAGCGCATGCTCGATAGCGCGCGCCCGATCACGCCGCGCCACGGGTGCGCGCTACGGCTCAACCGCTTGCCAAACACGCGAACGCCGCAAAGCAGCGCGACGATAAATGCGCCAATGATCGCCGAAATCGCAATATTGCTGCTGTGCCCGACAAGCCACGCGCCAGAATCGCGCCAAAGTGCTGTAATCTGTTCGCTCAAATTGGGTTCGGTTTGCATTGCGATCTGCTATCGCCCCTGCGCGTCGCTGTCTATGCTCGCGCTGGCAAGCCCTGCGCGATCGGTTTCCACCGCGCCTCGCTCGAACGCCTTTTGGCATAGCTATCAAGCCCGATCTGCATCCCCACAAGCATATAGACAAAGGGTTGAAACGCGACGCCGACGAACAGCGATCCGATCATGTAAATGATATGCCCCTGCTGAAGCGCGCTGGCGAGCCGCCCGATCCAGCGATCCTGATCGACCGGGCGCTTGGCATATTTGCGGTAGAGCATCTCCATCCGCACAATCCCGGTCAGGTGGATCGTCAGCCAGATCAACAGCCCTGGAAACCCCTGTTCGCCCAGCATCTCAAAATAGCTGCTGTGATAGGCGCGCGCATGATCGACCGTCAGCGTGTTTTCAACTTCGGTCTGCGCGCCGGTTTCTTCGGCATCGGTCAGTTCATAACGGATCTTGTTTTGCAGATAGGCCTGAAATCCGCCGCCGAACGGGTGGTCCTTGACATAGCTCCACGTCCAAGACCAGACCGCAAGCCGCGTCGAGGCCGATTGATCGGCTTTATACCCCTTGATCGTATCCATCCGGTTGGTAAAGCTTGCCGGCAACAACGGGACGGCGACCAGCGCAAGCCCGGCCATGACCGAAAGGTAGAACATGCGCCGCTTGATCGTACGCAACGACATGATCGCAACCGCGACAATGCAGATCAACCCGGTGCGCGCCTGCGTGCCAATCGGCATCAACAGACAGGCGAATATCAGTGCATAGCCGAATAGTTTGGATTTCCAGTTGGGCGGGAAAATCAGGCTGTCGTTGAGCAAAAACAGGATCAGCGGAATGATCGCAATCGCGACCATCGAAATGATGCTCGATTCGTAAAGCCCGGTATTATTGGTCACCATCAGGTTGAGCGAACCGTAGCCGCCACCTGAAACCAGCGTCTTGATCCCGCCGATGATTATGATCGACGCCGCCGACGCGATCATGAACAAAAGCAGCGATTCAAAGCGTAGCCGGGTGCGCAGCGTCAGCGGAAGGAACGCCGCAAAAAGCAGCGCCTTCCAAACCCATGACCATTTGGCGGCGGCCTCGATCGGGAAATCGGCCTGCGTCGTCGTCGCCCCGCAATAGATTAGTAGCAACAGGATCATCCCCTGCCGCGGCGAAAAGCGCGAATCGGTCTTGTCGTCAACCAACGCCCAGGCGAGTACTGCCAACCCGACGAAAATGAACGAAATAGGCACGCTATTGAGCAGCATATAAGTCAGCCGCTGCGGCGCGAGATTATCGATATAGACATAGGCGAGCACGAACACGAACGGGCGTTTGGTGCCGATGGCGGCAAGGATCAGAAGGAATGCGACGAAGAACAGATCACGCATCGCGCTTGCGACCTTGAGTCCAGCTGTCGCGTTCGGGTTCGACTTGCGGCGGCGGCTCGACATCAACTTCGGGCATGAACAGCAGGCGTAGCGCAACATAAAGCATCAGCGCGTGCGTCAATCCGAGCGAGAAATTGTCGATCATGGTGATTTCGCCCTAGCCAGAATCGGTTGACGCGTCGTTAAGATTAAATGCGCTAATGATTGGCCAGCATGTATTCAGGCGCGACCGCGTTAAAGCTTTCGCGCAACAGGGGCACGAATTGAAGATACTCCATATTCTGGATCACAGCTTACCACTCCACAGTGGTTACACATTTCGCACGCGCGCGATCCTGAAGGCTCAGGTTGCGCGCGGATGGGATGTGGCTGGGGTCACGGGTGCGCGCCATACCGCCCGCGGCCCCGCGACCGAAGTCGTTGAGGGGCTGACATTCCACCGCGCCGCGCCGCCCGCCCCCGCCGTTTCACCAATTGCCGAATGGCGCGAAATTGCGGCGCTTGCCGCCAAGGTTGATGAAATTGTGCAGGTGTGGAAACCCGATCTGCTCCATGCGCATTCGCCGGTGCTCACCGCGCTTGCGGGGCTTCGCGTAGCGCGCAAACGCAATCTGCCGATCCTGTATGAAATTCGCGCGTTTTGGGAAGATGCCGCGGTGGGCAATGGCACCGGCCGCGAAGGATCGCTGCGCTATCACGCAATCAAGGCAATCGAGACATGGGCGGTGCGCCGCGCCGATCAGGTTGCGGTCATCTGCGAAGGCTTGCGTGCCGACCTCGTGTCACGCGGCATATCGGCGGACAAGATCATGGTGTCACCCAACGGCGTAGACCTTGAACTGTTCGGCGATCCACCGCCGCCCGACGCGGCACTAGCCGCTGAACTTGGCCTGATCGGGGCTGAGACGATTGGCTATATCGGCAGCTTTTATGATTATGAGGGGATCGACGATCTGATCGCGGCGATGCCAGCGCTGATCGCCGCGCGCGCGGACGTGCATCTGTTGCTGGTTGGCGGTGGGCCGATGGAGGCCGCACTGCGCGCGCAGGCGCTTGCATCGCCGGTTGCCGCGCGCATCCACTTCGTCGGGCGCGTGCCGCACGAAGAGGTCGAGCGCTATTACAGCCTGATCGACATCCTTGCCTATCCGCGCAAGAAAATGCGGCTGACCGATCTTGTTACCCCGCTTAAGCCGCTTGAAGCGATGGCGCAGCGCCGTCTGGTCGCCGCATCAGATATTGGCGGCCACCGCGAATTGATCGAAGACGGCGTAACCGGCACGTTGTTCGCGCCGGACAATCCACCTGCGATTGCGGCGGCGCTGGCCGATTTGCTGGGCAAAAAAGACAATTGGGAGGCGCGCAAAGAAGCCGCGCGACAATTTGTCGAACGTGATCGTAACTGGTCGTCAAACATTTCGCGTTACGAACCTGTTTATCATAAACTGACCGCAGGTTCGGTTGCTTAAGGTGTGTTGATGTGAAGATGTCGTTCAAAATTCCGTTCGCCCCCGTCGTTGCGATTGCGTTTGGCATCGTCGCCACTGTTCTGGTGTTGATGACGCCGCAGTGGCTGTTTGAAAGCGGCGTGATCGCCAGCGGGCTGCCGTCGCTCCTTGCAGCCGCAAAGCCGCCGCTGGGATCAACCGCGCGCACGCTGGCTGCGGTGTTTGCCGGCTTGGCTGTCGCGTTGCCACTGTGGGCGGTGCTCGCCACATTGCGCAAAGCCGTCAAGCGCGCGGTTCCAGCCAAAGCGCGCGGTTCACGGATTGATGCCGTTCCCGCCAAAGTGCAAAACCCGATTGGCCAGCGCGAACCCATCTTTGCCCAGCGCGATTTGGGCGCACCGTTCATGTCGCACGAAGCAATTGCGGCACAAAGTTTGAACGCGGTTGCTGCTGCGAACCCGGTAGTTGAAACGTCAGCGATCGAAGACGCGGTCGTTGTCGACGCCCCTCCGCCGTTCATAGCACCCGAATCGGCACCCGCACCCGTTGTCGCAAAACCTGTTGTTGCAGAACCCGTTGCGGCTGTGCCACCCCCCGCGCCCGTTGCACCAATCGAAAATGATGACAGCATCGCAGGGCTGATGACCCGCCTCGACGCCGCTATCGCACGCCAAAGCCACAACAGCACCGCAAGGCCGCTTGCGATTGGCGACATTGCATCGCTGCGAAAGGCACTCGGCGCGCTGGCTTGAGCGCCAGCCCTTCCACCTCCGCCTTCCCGAGCGAAGACGAGGGATTCTGCCGAGCGCAGCCGAGGCTCTGACTTAGAGTACAAGGGTTCTCGGCTTCGCTCGAACGAGTCTCTCGTCTTCGCTCGGGAAAGCGGGTGATTTTGCGTTTGCACGTTCCTGCCCCCCATCACCGGACCGCAACGGTGAGCGCGTCGATGCCGAGCATCACCATCGGCGCGGGTACACCGCTCACGACATCGGCGCGCACCAGATCGATGTCGGCGAGAAGATGCCCGCGCATTTCAATATCGTCGTGCTTGATTTCGGACACGAAGCGCGCCGCCGCGGTTTGCGCCCCCTCGCCGCGCACGACCAAATCATAGTGGTGACGCATCCCCGAAAACGTGGCGCTGAACCACGGCACGCGCTTGCCTTCGCGGAGTTCGACATGCGCCGGGGCAAACCGGGCGGCAATCGCCGCGCCGAGCATCCGGTGCGGATCAGACGCGCCGTTCATTGTGCGGCACCTTCAAGAAACGTAATCACGCGCGCGGCAAGCCGGTGGCCGACGCAGCGACCCTGGCGGAGATCCTTGACGAAATGGGGATCTTTGACTGCGCGCCGCCCAAATTGGGTTGGCGACATCTGATGCGATTTGAGAAACTGTTCAACCCTGTTGAGAAGTAACATCGTCTTGGCCTTTCTGTGCGACTCGGTTAAATAGGAATAATCCTATCTCCTAGGTATTTTCCTACTTGTCTAGGTTTTTTCCTGCGTGTATGCAAAAAAGATGGAAAATCCACGCGAAGTGCTTGAACGGCTGATCCGTGATCGCGGCGATGACTATGCGTCGCTGTCGCGGCTGATCGGTCGCAACGCCGCCTATGTTCAGCAATATATTCACCGCGGTGTGCCGCGCAAACTCGCCGAGGACGATCGGCGGTTGCTCGCGCGCTATTTCGCGGTTGATGAACAATTGCTCGGTGCGCCGCCGCCCGTGCCGTCTGCGCCCGCATCTGCCAAAGCCAGCACTCCATCGCGTGAGGCGGTGGTGATGGTGCCGCGGCTTGCGCTTGGTGCATCTGCGGGGCCGGGTGCGCTTGGCGGCGATGAACGGCCGCAGGGTCATATCGGGTTTGAACCGGCGTGGCTGCGCGGCATGTCGTCAAACCCAAAAGCGCTGTCGATCATCCAAGTGGCGGGCGATTCGATGATTCCGACGCTTGCCGACGGCGATGACATCCTCGTCGACCGCGCCGACGCCGCCGACCGGATTCGCGACGGGATTTACGTGCTGCGCGCCGATGATGGCCTGATCGTCAAGCGCATCGCGATCAACCCGGTCGACCGGCGGTTCAGCGTGTGCAGCGACAATGCCGCCTATCCCGACTGGGCCGATGTCGACCCTGCGGCAATCGCGATCGTCGGTCGCGTAATCTGGACGGGCCGCCGCATAAAATAGGCTCAACGCGCCGTTTACCAACGCAGGTTCAGCCATATTAGGCATTGCGCGGTAAAGCCCGTTCTTCACCGTTTGCCGGAGCCTATCCCCCATGAACTTTACCGTTGCCGACCGCCTGACCGCCGAAACGGCAACCGCGCTCATCGCCGATTTTGGCGCAGCCGCCCGGCGAGAGGCCGCTGCGCGCGCCGACGTGAGCCGCAACCGCGGCAACGTCATCCACTTTTGCCGCTGGCGTCAGGTTGAACGGCTCGTCGTGCTGCTCTCAACTGACCGTGCCCACGGCACTATCCACTAAATTAACGTTGGCGGGCGAACCGGGGAGGCGCTAAGCCGAATTTTATGGTTTCCCCGCCGGCGTGCCGCGCCCCTGCCCTCTTCCTCTGCGTTTTGCTCGCCGTGCTTTCGCCTGTTCGCGCCTATGCGCAAAGCGTCGAACCTGCGCTGCTCGATCCCGAAACGTCGATGGCACCAATGGCCGATATTGGCGTTGACTGGCCTGAAATGTCGGACGATCCAGTCGCGGCCCTGCCCGACGCACAATCTCCGGTTGCGGCGAACAGCGATAGCCTGCGCTACACAATTGTCCTTGCCGGGATTGAGGGCGATGCGCGCACTGTAATCGCGCCGCGCTTCGACGCGCTGTCAACGCTACGCAGCGATGAGAAAAATCCTGCCAACGCCGCGCAGATCAACCGACGCGCGCGTGATGACAGCGAATTGCTCGTCACGTTGCTCAAGAATTATGGGTATTACGACGCCGTCGTTGACCCCGAAATTGAGCGCCAGACAGGCGACGGCCTGATTGTCAGGCTGATTGCCGAACCCGGCGTGCTTTACAATTTCGCATCAGTCAATGTCACCGGCCTCGAAGCGACGGGCGAAAAGGCCGCCGAATTTCGCAACGCATTCGGCGTTAACGCACGCGACCCTGTCAACGTCGATAGCGTCGTCGCCGCGCGCGACGCGCTGTCGGCGCGCATCAAACGCGAAGGGCTGCCATTCGCGCGCATCGGCGAACCCAGAATTGTCGTCGATCATGATACGCAGACTGCAACCTTGTCGATGAGCGTTGACCCGGGCGGCGCGCGCACAATCGGCAAATTCCTGATGATCGGCAATCGCGCACCCTTTGGCGCTGACCATGTGCGCGACATCGCGCGCTTCAAATCGGGCGACATGTTCAATCAGGC
>JAYVVW010000143.1:0-8498 GCA_043786595.1 Sphingomonadales bacterium
AATTGCTTGAGCGCCGATTCCTGCTTGCCCTTGCCGGGTTCTGGTTTCTTTTCTTCCTTGTCTTCAGCGCCCTTCACATCGCGCGGCTCAGGCGTTTCAACGCCCTTGCCAACGCCGTGACTGATATAGCTGACCGCATCGAGGCGGCTCATATCCTGCTGCTGGAGGAAATAGACAGCATAGCTTTCGCGTTCGGAAAACAGTGCAACGAGAACATTGGCACCGGTGACTTCATCGCGCCCCGACGACTGAACGTGGAGGATTGCGCGCTGAACGACGCGCTGAAACCCGCTTGTCGGCGACGGATCGGTCAGCCCCTCGCCTTTGAGTGTTTCGAGTTCGGTATCAAGATAATGCTTCACCGTTTCGCGCAGTTCGCCTGAATCGACGCCGCACGCGCCAAGGACTTTCGACGCATGTTCATCGTCAATCAGCGCGAGCAAGAGATGCTCAAGCGTGGCATATTCATGACGGCGGCTGGCAGCAGCACCAAGCGCGTTGTGCAATGTGGCTTCTAGATCACGGGCAAAAGACGGCATTTCGTCACTCCTTGTCACACCAACATCGGGTGCCAACCGCGTTTCATCAAGACCTATCCCAATTCATCCGCCTTTGAATAGCAAATTTGCACTTTCCCTGTGGTGAACCGCGCCTTCGATTTTTCGCTTCACACGAGCAATTTCTGCTTCGAGCAAAACGATGCGTTCGCGCAATTCTGTCACTGAAAACGGATCGAGTTCCTGCACGACCGCCATCGCAAGCAGATCATCTTTTTTGCGCGGCGTTGTATCGTCGATATCCATCGCCGAAATGTCGACGTTTTGCATCGCCAAGTCAATCGCCTGTTATCCGGTTGCACGTCATCTGGTTGCACATGGCGAACCAGCATCGTATCAGACGGGTGTGGGCGAGTGAGTTTAGCGTATGGGGATGATATGCCAGCCAATAAGATGATTGCAATTGACCCGGCGAGCGCGGGCGGCCCCGACGTGTTGCAACCGGTCGAGCGCGATGTGCCGGTCGCTGGCGTTGGCGAAGTGCTGATCAAGGTCGTTGCGGCCGGAATCAATCGTCCAGACGTTTTGCAGCGCCGCGGCATGTATGCGCCGCCGCCGGGTGCCTCAAGCGTCCCGGGGCTTGAAGTTTCTGGTGAAGTGATCGCGATCGGTGGAGACGTGGATAGTGCGATGCTTGGTACACGCGTTTGCGCACTTCTTGCAGGCGGCGGCTATGCCGAATATGCCGTTGCGCCTGCCGGGCAATGCCTGCCTGTGCCCGATGCGATCAGCATGATTGAAGCAGCGGCGATCCCCGAAACGCTTTTCACCGTCTGGACTAATTTATTCGAGCGCGCCTACGCTGCTGACGGCGATACCGTGCTCGTCCACGGCGGCACCAGCGGAATTGGCACGATGGCGATCACGCTTGGCAAGCTGTTCGGGCTGACCGTAATCGTCACCTGTGGATCAGCCGAAAAAGCCGCGCGCGCAGTCGCGCTCGGTGCGCATCATGCCATCGACTATTCCGCCGAAGACTTTGTTCAACGTGTCAAAACGATCACCGGCGGCAAGGGCGTCAACGTCGTGCTTGATATGGTCGGCGGAGACTATGTGCCACGCAATCTTGCCTGCCTCGCCGAAGACGGCCGCCATGTTTCAATCGCCGTCCAGCGCGGAATGACCGCCGAGATCAATATTGCAGCGCTCATGATGCGCCGCTTGACGATGACAGGCTCAACGCTGCGCCCACGCTCGGTTGCGTTCAAATCGCTTGTTGCGCAGGAATTGCGCAGTGTCGTCTGGCCGTTCATTGAATCGGGGCAGCTAAAGCCAGTGATCGACATGACCTTCCCGCTTGCCAAAGCTGCCGACGCGCATAAGCGGATGGAGGCCGGCAATCATGTCGGCAAGATCGTACTGACAATCTGACGCAAGCAGGCTCATTCTTGCGGCGGCAGCGCATTGACCGTTCGCGCTTGCCCTTCGCGGCCCATGCGATTATGCGGATTGTAATGTTCTGGCCGCTCCCTCACCGGGGCGGCCCTTATTTTATAGAAAAAGAGGTTCCTCGTGGCTCAGCCGCTCATGCCCCATGCTACTGCATCCTGGCTCGTTGATAATACCGCACTTTCATTTGAACAGATCGCGAAGTTTTGTGGGCTGCACATTCTTGAAATCCAGGCAATTGCCGATGACATGGCGGCAACCAAGCTGACCGGTCGTGATCCGATCCGCGCAAACGAAATCACGCAGGCCGAAATTGAAAAGGGCCAGAACGATCCGTCTTACGAACTCAAGATGGACCGCATCCCCGATCAGGCGCGACGATCAAAAGGCCCGCGTTACACACCAGTTTCAAAACGTCAGGACAAGCCAGACGGCATTGCATGGATCATCCGCAACCATGCCGAAGTATCTGACGGCCAGATTGGAAAGCTGATCGGCACGACGCGCACGACAATTCAGGCAATTCGTGAACGCACGCACTGGAACATTGTCGATATCGTGCCAAAGGATCCGGTAACGCTTGGCCTCTGCACACAGCGGGAGCTTGATGCGATCATTGCCAAGGCCGCAAAGATGAAAGGCATTGAGGCGCAAACTGATACGCGACTTGATGGCGACCGCGCCGCGCTGATCGTTGAACTCCGCGCCGAACGTGAAGCCGCAGTCCGTGCAGCAGATGCGCTTGCCGCTGGTGAAGCCCCTGCCCCCGCTGTCGTCGTCGAACATAACGCCGATACGCTTTTCAAGCGTTGAGCGATGATCAAACCCGTCGCGGCGATGGCCCCGTGCCGTCGCCCGATGTGTCGTTGACGCAGGACGACAGCTTTACCGCGACCAGCCACAAGGGGCTCGACTATCCGCTGGGTGATTTCGTGCCCGGCGTCGGGCAGATTCACCGCATAGCTGACGGGATCAGTTGGGCGCGTATTCCGATGCCGGGCTCGCTTGGCCATATCAATACTTGGCTGCTCGATGATGGTGAGGGTGTAGCCGTTGTCGATACCGGGCTGATGCTGTCGATGTGCAGCGACGCTTGGAAAGCGATCTTTGCTGACGGGTTAGGCGGAAGGGCGATCACACGCGTAATCTGCACGCATCTTCACCCCGATCACATTGGCCTGGCCGGGTGGTTGTGCAAGAAATTTGATGTCGCGCTGTGGATGACACGCGGCGAATGGCTGACTGCGCGCATGTTCACCAGCGAAAAACACACTGGATTGCCGCCAGAAGCGATCGCGATGAGCCGCGCGGCAGGCTGGAGCGAAGCACAGATCGAAGACAGTCGCGCCGACGGTTTTGGCAAATTCGCCGAGGTGGTTTTTGAAATGCCAAAAAGCTATCGCCGGATCAAACACGGCGATCTGCTCTCGTTTGGCGATCAACAGTGGGAGGTTGTGGTTGGATCGGGACATAGCCCTGAACATGCCTGCCTGCTCAACCGCACATCGGGGGTACTTGTCGCGGGCGATCAGATTTTGCCGCGGATCAGCTCGAATGTGTCGGTTAACATCTCCGAGCCCGAGGCCGATCCGCTTGACGAATGGCTGACATCGATCGATCGCTTGCTCGATTTGCCCGCTGATCTGCTCGTTTGCCCCGCGCACGGCGAACCGTTTTACGGAATCCACACCCGGCTGACGGCGCTGCGCGATGAACATCACGACCGGCTTGACCGGCTGACGGAGTTTAGCCAAACGCCGCGCCGCGCGGTTGACTGTTTCAAACTGCTGTTCAACCGTGAGATTGCCGGAGCCAACAATCACTTGGCCACAGGCGAAGCGATGGCGCACCTGCGCTATCTCGAAAACAAGGGCCGGGTAGGCCGTGATGTGATTGATGGAGTTTACTGGTATCATGCTGCCTAACATCAAGGCTGTCATTTTTGATTTCGGCGGCGTGATCACGTCATCGCCGTTCGACGCCTTCGCACGGTTTGAGGCTGAACGCGGCCTGCCCGCCGGAATTATCCGCCAGATCAACGCGACCAATCCTGATAGCAACGCCTGGGCGCAATTTGAACGCTCCGAAATCGACGGAGCTGAATTCGACCGCGCGTTCGCCGCTGAAGCACAGAACATCGGGCAGTCAGTTACGGGCAATGATGTCCTCGCGCTGTTATCGGGTGACATCCGGCCGCGGATGGTCACTGCACTCGATACGATCAAGGCGAGCGGACGGATCATCGGCTGCATCACCAATAACGTGCCAAGCGGAAAAGGCGCTGGCATGGCGAGCAGCAGCAGCAAAGCACGAGCGATCGCAGCGATCCTGGCGCGGTTCGATCATGTCATCGAAAGCTCAAAAGCGGGCATACGCAAGCCTGATCCGCGCATCTATCAGATGATGTGCGATGCCATCGCGACGCCCGCCGAACATTGCATTTATCTTGACGATCTCGGGGTCAACTGCAAACCGGCAGCCGCGCTCGGCATGTTTGCGATCAAGGTCGTGGGTGAAGATCAGGCGCTGGCAGCACTCGGCGATCGGCTCGGACTGACGCTTTAATTCCGAGGCACTATGGTATGAAATTATCTCTGTTCCCTGAGCCTGTCGAAGGGCTGCACTTCGCACTTGATGTTCAAGGGCAAAAAGGACGGCCCTTCGACAGGCTCAGGGAACGGGAGTTTCCCGTGAAGCGTTTTCAAAGAGCCTTGGCATTATAGCGCGGTGCTTTTAATCTGCACCACCCGTCATTGCGAGCGAAACGCGGCAATCTAGACTCTTGTGCCGCTGGATTGCCGCGCTTCGCTCGCAATGACGATTAGCGTTACTTGCACGCCGCCCTAAACAGTTTCGCTCATTGCCTATGATGCCCATTGCCGCTGCACACTTGCTTGTTTACACGCATGTCAATGACGACAAATGAAGCAATCTGGCGCAGTGACTACCAGCATCCCGGTACATGGGAGCGAACATTTTCGCCACTTACCTTGCCTGACATGCTGGCACTGAGCGTTGCCAGATCACCGGGTGCAATAGTTGCCGATTTCCTTGGCACGGCCATTTCGTATCGCCAGCTTGGCGGTTGGGTCGATCGATTTGCTGCGGCGATGCTCGCGCTGGGGGTCAAGAAGGGCGATCGCATCGGCCTGTTTCTGCCCAATGTCCCCGACTATCTGATCGGCTACTACGGCGCGCTCAAAGCGGGAGCAATTGTTGTCAACATGTCGCCGCTTTACACCGTTGATGAGCTTGCACATCAGCTTGACGACAGCGGGACGCGGATTGTCGTGACGATCGATGTGCCGCAACTTTACACCAACGCGCAAACGCTGATGACACGCGGTGCGATTGACCGGCTGATCGTCGGATCGCTTGGTGGCTGGCTGCCGCCAATCAAGCGGACGCTGTTCAAATTGTTCAAGCGCGCCGAAATTGCCAAGGTTCCAGCGGGCAACCCCAATATCAGCCGCATGATGCCGTTGATCGCGGGCGCTTCGCCGCTGACGGCTGCGGTTAGCATCGATCCCGAACGCGATATCGCGCTGATCCAATATACCGGCGGCACAACGGGCACGCCCAAAGGCGCGATGCTCAGCCACCAGAATATGACCGCAAACGCGCGTCAGGTCGATGCGATCGATCCACATGAAGGCAATGATGACCGGATCGTCGGCGCGCTTCCCTTTTTTCATGTTTTCGCCAATACCTGCGTTCTCAATCGCACGATTTTCGCAGGCGGCATGATCGCGATGTTGCCGCGTTTTGAAGCGGGCGCAGTGCTCAAGACAATCGCGCGGATCAAGGCCACTGCGCTTCCCGGTGTGCCGACAATGTATCAGGCGTTGCTCGATCACCGCAATGTCGACAAAACCGACTTTTCATCACTGCGCGTTTGTATTTCAGGCGGCGCACCGCTTGCCGGAGAGGTCAAAGCGAAATTTGAGGCACAAACCGGCGCAAAGGTCGTCGAAGGATATGGGCTGACCGAAAGCGCGGGCGTTGTCGCGTGCAATCCGTATCAGGGACTGAACAAGACTGGCACGATTGGCCAACCCGTTCCCGGCACGACGGTCAGGCTGGTTGACCGCGAAGACCCGACCAAACCCGCGCCCGACGGCGAACCCGGCGAAATCATCCTGACAGGCCCGCAAATGATGCAGGGCTATTGGGGCCGCCCCGAAACCGGCAATGCCAATTTCATCGACGGCGCGGTGCGCACGGGCGATGTCGGTGTCATCGACGGCGATGGCTATATTCGCATCGTTGACCGGCTGAAGGATATGATTGCGGTCGGCGGGTTCAAAGTATTTCCGAGCGTGATCGAAAAGCATCTTTACGCGCACGCTGCGGTCAAGGAAGCGATCGTGATCGGCATCCCAGACGCGTATCTGGGCGAACGGCCCAAGGCTTTCGTCACGCTCCAGACCGGCGCGGTGATTGATGCCGATGCCCTGCTGAGCTGGCTCAATCCGCAACTCGGAAAACATGAACGCGTCGGCAGCATCGAAATTCGGGCCGAACTGCCCAAAACGCTCGTCGGCAAATTGAGCCGCAAGGAACTGGTTGCCGAGGAGAAGGCAAAGGCGGCTAGACCGTGACGGTGTACAGCCAATGCTGTGAATTGGGTTCTAAAACCTGATTACTTTTGGTTGAACCACCCCCGTTTGTGTCGAGCGAAGTCGAGACACCTCAGCACGCTGCACGTCCCTCGACTTCGCTCGGGACAGACGGATCAACTTAAAATCATCAGGCGGCTAGTGCTTGACCATATTCGGGCCGCGCGTCACAAGCGCAGGGATGACTGATATGAACGAATTTGCCGCGCTCTCGTTTGAAGATGCGCTCAAGAAACTTGAGATAATCGTCGCGCGGCTCGAATCGGGCGATGCGAGCCTTGACGAATCGATCACGCTCTACACGCAGGGTGATGTCCTGCGCACGCAGTGTGAAACACGGCTCAAAGATGCACAGGCGCGGATCGAGAAGATTAGTCTTGGCGCTGATGGCCGTCCGGTTGGCACGCAACCCTTCGACGCGGCCTGACGCCGGGCAATGGCCGTCAACAGCTCCCTTTTGCCCGATGCGCTGAACCAGATTGCAGCCGACATCGATCATCAGTTCGAAATGCTGCTTGCGGTGCCAAATGATCCGCGCGCGCGCCTTTACGAAGCGATGCGTCACGCCGCGATTGGCGGGGGGAAGCGACTCCGCCCGCTGCTTGTCATCGCATCATGCGCGCTGTTCAACATTGATCGGCAGGCCGCGCTGCGCGTTGCCACCGCGATCGAGTGTATCCATGTCTATTCGCTGATCCACGATGACCTGCCCTGCATGGACGATGATGATCTGCGGCGCGGCAAACCGACGGTTCACAAGGCGTATGACGAAGCAACCGCTGTCCTTGCGGGCGATTCGCTCCATGCGCTCGCGTTTGACATTCTGGCCGACGAAACCACGCACAGCGATCCGTTCGTCCGCAATCAACTGATCCTCGAACTCGCGCGCGCCAGTGGCCCTGACGGCATGGCAGGCGGGCAGATGATGGACATCGAGGCAAACCCTGCAACGTTCGACCTACAAATGATCACGCGGCTGCAACAGCTCAAGACCGGCGCGCTCATCGGATTTTGCGTTGAGGCAGGCGCGATCATGGGGCGGTTACCACCCGAAGGCCGTACACCCTTACGCGGTTATGCGCGCGATATCGGCCTAGCGTTTCAGATTGCCGATGATATCCTTGATGTCGAGGGTGATGTTGCGGTGGCGGGCAAGGCGCTTCACAAGGATGCGGCGGCGGGCAAGGCCACCTTCCTCTCGCTGCTTGGGTTGGACCGTGCCAAGGCACAGGCGCACGCGCTGGTAGATCAGGCAATAGCGCATCTTGGCAGCTTTGGCAGCGAAGCCGATTTGCTCCGCGCGATCGCGCGTTATACCGTGGAGAGAGACCGTTGAAAAAGAGAATTGGTGTTTATCCCGGATCATTTGATCCCATCACGCTGGGCCATGTCGATATTATCAGGCGTGGCGCGAAGCTGGTCGACAAGCTGATCATTGGCATAACAACGAACATCTCCAAATCACCGATGTTCAGCATCGAGGAGCGGATTGAGATGGTGCGCCGCGAAGTCAGCGGTGTTGACTGCGAAATTGAGATCGTCGGTTTCAACGCGCTGTTGATGAATTTTGCCAAGTCACAAAATGCGTCGATCATCCTGCGTGGTTTGCGCGCCGTCACCGATTTCGAATATGAGTATCAGATGACGGGGATGAACCAGCAGCTCAATGCTGAGATCGAAACGGTGTTTCTGATGGCCGATGTTGCGCTCCAGCCAATCGCATCGAAGCTCGTCAAGGAGATTGCGTTTTACGGCGGTGACATCGGCAAGTTTGTGCCGCCGATGGTCAAAATAGAGGTCGATGCCCGCGTTCGTGAGATTGGCCTCAAGGCAAGCTAGTGTCCTGAACCAGAAGTTCGTTCTGGCATATGTTTGACGCAGAATCGTTCGATGGAGGCGAGGATATCGTCGGCGGATTTGGTCCATCGGAAAG
>JAYVVW010000144.1:0-5318 GCA_043786595.1 Sphingomonadales bacterium
CTTTCCGATGGACCAAATCCGCCGACGATATCCTCGCCTCCATCGAACGATTCTGCGTCAAACATATGCCAGAACGAACTTCTGGTTCAGGACACTAGCGTCGCAAACCGATTTTAACTATTCGTCGCTGCTCAAGGGGGTTCTTCCAATGAAATTTTCCACACTCGCAATGCCTGTCGCATTTGCCGCAGGCCTGCTTTCCGTCTCAGCCAGTGCTGCCACTGTGTCTTACGCCAATCGCGCGGCCTTTGCAGCGACACTCGACACGTCGTTCACCGATACATATGAAACAAATATCGGCTACCGCGCGCCGTTCACGATCTACGGGAACGCTGAGCTGTCAGCGGTGCAAGGCCAAACCCGATATGAGTCGACGGGTTTCATCAACTTCAACTTCCTCGTCGATTTCAATGGTAGCGCTGCCTATTGCAGCGGCTGCAACGGCAGCTTCAAACTTTTCTTCGACGCGACGACGTATGGCACTGCGAACGGCGTGGGGGCAGTTGGCCTTGACGTTGGTTTGAACAATGATTTTGACGCGCTTGTTACCTTTGGCGACAATAGTAGCCAGCTTTTTGCCGTATCGCGAAACAACAATTCATTCTTCGGTCTCACGTCTGACAAATTAATCAAGGCGATTGCATTTGGCCCCGGTGGCGGCACGACAAACCGAACATCGTTTATTTTCGACAATCTGACGATCGGCACACTCGGCGGACTTACCGCAGTTCCAGAGCCTGCGTCATGGGCGATGATGCTCGTCGGTTTTGGTATGATGGGCGCTGCTGTCCGCCGCCGTCGCACAACAATTGCGGTCACTGCGTAATAATTGACCGGGAACGCATGGAAATGCGCGCCAAACAAAAAGGCCGCCAAACTGGCGGCCTTTTTATTGCGCTGAGCAGAGAGATCAGCCCTTCTTGAGCGACAATCCACCAAAGCGCTTGTTAAAGCGGGCAACCTGACCACCAGCATCGAGCATGCTCGATTTACCACCCGTCCAGGCGGGATGCGCGAGCGGATCAATGTCGAGCGTCATAAGGTCGCCCTCTTTGCCCCATGTCGAGCGCGTTTCGAACACACTACCGTCGGTCATCTGAACCTTGATCATGTGATATTCTGGATGAATGTCGTTCTTCATAGCGATAGGCTCCTGAAATGGCTGGTTTCCGACCAGCCGGAGGGTTGAAAGCGCGTCCCCTAGCGAGCGCATTGCGACAACGCAAGCAAAACGGAGAAACTGCTATCGCTTGCTCAGCCGATCAGATCGTTCGGTCAGCGTCTCCCACAGCCCTGTGCCGCCGCGTGCCGCGATCGCTCCGCCCAACTTCACTGACCAGTAGGCATCATTCCCGAATTCGCTGCGCCACCCCATCATCCTGCGTGTCAGTTTCTGAAGCCCGTATTCCTGCGTAAAACCGATCGCTCCGTGAACCTGATGCGCGATCGCGACGCCCGTTCCAATCGCCATGTTCGCTCTGATTTTGGCGGCTGCGATTTCAAAGCTTGCATCGCCGAAATCAAGTGCTGCGGCGGCCGCTTGGCCTGCGACATTCACGGCGGCGGCTTCGGCGGCAAGGATCGCGAGATTTTGTTGAACCGCCTGTAGTTTTGATAGCGGTTTGCCAAACTGCACACGCGCATTGGCATGATCAATGCTCATCACCAATGCTGCATCAAGCGCACCCGCCGTTTGCGCAACGCGGAGGAACGCACCCAGACCGTTCAGATCGATATCGCACTGCGCGTGCGCGCAAGCCGCTTGCGTGAAGATAATCCGGTCACGCGGCTCACCAGCGGGCGACGATCCGGCGTCAACGTCATATTGGTGGCGCGCAAAGCGAGCGAGCGCACCGTCATCCACGGTTACAACGCCGTCCACCGCGCGTCCCCAAGGCGCGCGCTGCGCGTCGGCGACAATTGATAGCGATCCACTGGGCTGTTGCAATCCTGCGCGCGCCAGCGCCCAATTGGCGATAATCGTCTCGCCAAGCGGCAGCGCGAGCGCGTTGGCACCGGCAAGCTTCATAATTGCGTACAGGTCGCCCCAATCCCCATCAAGCCCGCCCTGCGCTTCAGACACGAGCAGCCCCGCAAAGCCCAGTTCTTCAATGCGCGACCAGCCCGTCTTGAAATCGCAGTCCACCAGTTCAGCAAACAGACCCTGCGCCACCTCGGTAATCATCGTGCGCGCGTCGCTCATCGCAGACCCAATCCTTTCGCAACGATCCCGCGCAAGATTTCCTGCGTCCCGCCGCGCAGCGAAAAGCTGGGCGATGCAACAAGCAAATGCGACAGCAGCCGGGATAAAATCGTGCCATCTCCCAGTTCGACACTGCGATCGACTGCGGCTTGGATCATGCGCGGCACCGATTGTTCGAACGCATTGCCCATTTCCTTGACGATTGCAGCTTCAATATTGGGATCAGCGCCGTCGGCGAGCTTGGCCGCAGTCGACATCGACATCTGTCTGAGCGTCCACATTTGCGCCACCAAGCTCCCGATCAAAGCCGCGATTGCATCATTCGGCGTTGGCCCCGCCGCGTCGATCAGCGCCACAAGCAGCGCGTGGCTTGAGAGATAGCGTTCGGGGCCTGATCGTTCGAGCGCCAGTTCGGCGGTGACCTGTTTCCAGCCCTGCCCTTCTTCGCCAACAAGCGCGCCGTGCGGCACAAGCACATCGTCAAAGAATATCTCGTTGAAATCGTGGCTGCCCGTCATGTCGATGATCGGGCGCACCGTGACACCTGGTGTATCGAGATCGATCAGTAACTGGCTGAGGCCAGCGCTACGTTCCGAACCCGCTTCGGTCCGCACAAGCGCAAGGATCGCGGTTGAGATATGCGCACCCGTCGTCCACAATTTCTGGCCGTTGACGCGGTAACCCTCATCGGTACGCCGCGCAGAGGTGCGCACGCTTGCAAGATCAGATCCCGCCCCAGGTTCGGATAGTCCGATACAGGCATAGGCCTCGCCGCGCGCCATTGCGGGCAGATACGTCTGCCGCTGCGCCTCGCTGCCGTAGCGCAGCAGCAATGGCCCCGTCTGGCGATCGGCGATCCAATGTGCAGCGACGGGCGCACCTGCCGCTAGCAATTCTTCCATGACGACATAACGCTCAAGCGGATGGCGCTCATGCCCGCCGTAGCGTTTTGGCCAGATCATTCCGAGATAGCCAGCAGCACCAAGCGCGCGGCTGAAATTCGTATCAATCGTTGCCCAGCTGTTGGCACGGCCGACGACATCCCAAGCGCCTTCATGCGCCGCAATGAACGCACGGATTTCGCACCGAAGCGCAGCAACATCACTTGGCGGATTGAACCGATGAACAGCGAATATCTGCACAGATGAAACTTTCCCCGTGTTTGCCTTGGCGCGAGAAACACGACTGTACGACGCCGTTCGATTTCTTCAACTAGCCAGTGGTGCCGCCAACTGTTTTACCCGATAACGGCAGATGTGGGCCCAGAAAACAATCCACACCAACCGCTCGACTGAACGAAGAAAGAGACATGATGGCAAAGACCGCGCCCGACATAAGCGAACTGATCGACATCATGGCGCGGCTGCGTGATCCGGTTCATGGCTGCCCCTGGGATGTTGGGCAAAGCTTTGAAAGCATCGCCCCGTACACAATCGAGGAAGCCTATGAAGTGGCCGATGCGATTGCCCGCAACGACATGCCCGCGCTCGCTGACGAGCTTGGTGATCTTCTGTTTCAGGTGACGTTCCACGCGCGGATGGCGGAGGAAGCTGGCGAATTTGCTTTTAACGACGTCATTTCGGCGATTTGTCAAAAGATGGTGCGGCGTCATCCGCATGTCTTTGCCGGGGCCAATGTCGCGCCCGATTGGGAAGCACTCAAGGCCGGTGAGCGGTCTGAAACAACTGAAACAGGCGCGCTTTCGGGCGTCGCACTTGCGCTGCCCGCGCTGATGCGCGCCGAGAAAATTCAGAAGCGCGCCGCGCACACCGGCTTTGACTGGCCCGACGCGAGCGGAGCGCTCGCAAAAATATATGAAGAAATTGGCGAGATAGAATCGGCCACCTCACCCGAGCACCAAGCCGAGGAAATTGGCGATCTGCTATTTGCGGTCGTCAACTGGTCAAGGCATCTCAAAATTGATGCTGAACACGCGCTCCGCAGCGCCACTGCTAAATTTGAAAAGCGATTTGAAGCGATGGAAGCAAGTGCAGGTGCGGACTTCGCAGCATTGTCGCTTGTTGAGAAGGAAGAACTTTGGGTTCAAGCCAAACGGCGTGCCTGAAACCGGGCAAAATCATCTTCGGTCAATCGCACATCAATTTGTGTGTTGTTACCGTTATGCGTTTCACCAACGATTGTTCCGCGTGCATGCAGCCAGGCGCGACTTGCCCCGTCGCTTGTTTCGACGGTCAGGTGGTGAATCCTGCGCGATTGCGTGAGCCGGTCGGCAAGCAACTGGCGCAGCGCGTCGATGCCTTCGCCCGTAATGGCTGACACGCTCACAACATCGTCGCGACGTTGAGCTTCACCAAAATGATGCGCGCGATCGTCAGGTGACAGCAAATCAATCTTGTTCCACGCCTCAATGATCGGCGCGGCCCCCGCACCACTGACACCGATTTCATTCAAGACCCGCATCACATCGGCAAACTGCGCTTCGCTGTCATCATGCGCAATATCGCGCACATGGATGATAAGGTCGGCATCAATCACTTCTTCGAGCGTTGCATGAAACGCCGCGACAAGTTGGGTGGGCAGGTCTGAAACAAAGCCAACGGTGTCGGACAAAATCGCCTTGTCGACACCGGGGAGCGTAATATCTCGCATCGTCGGATCAAGCGTAGCAAACAGCAGGTTCTCAGCAAACACGTCCGCGCCGGTCATCCGGTTAAAAATCGTGGACTTGCCCGCGTTGGTATAGCCGACAAGCGCAATGATTGGCCAAGGTGCCCGTTTGCGTCGATCACGGTGCAGTGTGCGCGTGCGGCTGACATCGTCAAGCTCACGCCGAAGCTTTGCCATACGGTTTCGGATCATCCGCCTGTCGGCCTCAATTTGCGTTTCGCCGGGTCCGCCAAGAAACCCAAACCCGCCGCGTTGCCGCTCAAGGTGCGTCCAACTGCGTACGAGACGCCCCGCCTGATAATCGAGATGCGCCAGTTCAACCTGCAATCGCCCTTCAGCGCTTGCCGCACGCTCGCCGAAAATCTCGAGAATCAGACCCGTGCGGTCAATCACTTTTGCCTTGAACGCCGTTTCGAGATTCTTTTGCTGAACTGGCGAGAGCGCAGCGTCGACAATGACCAGTTCGGCGTCGCTCATATTGCGCGTT
>JAYVVW010000145.1:0-9438 GCA_043786595.1 Sphingomonadales bacterium
GAAACGATGCAGATCGACAAAGCAAAGATCCGTGACATCATCGGCACGGGCGGCAAGATCATCCGCGAAATCGTTGCGACGACGGGTGCCAAGGTCGACATCGACGATGAAGGTCTGATCAAGATCAGTTCATCCGACCTCAGCCAGATCGAAGCTGCGCGCAAGTGGATTTCGGGCATCGTCGAAGAAGCAGAAGTCGGCAAAGTTTATGACGGCAAGGTCGTCAACATGGTCGATTTCGGCGCGTTCGTGAATTTCATGGGCGGCAAGGACGGTCTCGTCCACGTGTCCGAAATTCGGAGTGAGCGCACCGAAAAGGTCAGCGACGTTCTTTCCGAAGGTCAGGCGGTCAAGGTCAAGGTTCTCGAAATCGATCCGCGCGGCAAGGTACGCCTGTCGATGCGCGTCGTCGATCAGGAAACGGGTGCCGAGCTTGAAGATACACGCCCGCCGCGCGAAGAACGCCCGCGCGGTGATCGCCCGGACCGTGGACCTCGCAGAGACGGCGAAGGCCGTGGCGACCGTGGACCGCGCCGTGATGGTGGGGGCGGACGTGACCGCGGGCCTCGTCGTGATGGCGGAGGCGACCGCACACCACGCGCCGAAGGCGGCGATCCAGACTTCGTGCCTGCGTTCCTGAAATCGGACGACTGATTTTCGGATTAGAGTGCGAAGACGTTAAATCGAACCGTTCTTCCCGAGCGAAGTCGATGGGCTCGACACAAACGGAGGTGGTTCGGCTTAAAATCATCCGGCTTTAGGTTGTTATACAAAGGGGGTCGCAGCAATGCGGCCCCTTTTTTTGGCTATCGCGCCTGCAATTGCGCGGGGTTAATCTGGTACAAAATCCCGCGTTGCGTAGTCAGTGCGCGTAGCCAGACACGCGCCGAAACTGCCCGGCCAGCAAAAATCGCAGCGATATCGCGGAGCAGCGCAGGCTCATCGCCATAGGCCGAATGGCCAAGGAAATTGGTGTCGATGCCCGACGTATCAACCGTCACCATGCCCGGCTCGATCGCAATTCGACCACGCGCATCGCCAAGTGCAAAATCACCATTGGCAATCTTTGATGCGAACAGCGCTTTGTCAGTGCGGCTGACATAGGTCGTCACCGACCCCGTCATCCGCGAGAGATAAGGCGCGACATCATCATGAAACACCTGCCGGTCAATATCGGGCGACGCGAGGATCAGCGCGCCAATCTTTGATTTGAGATCGGGGCGCGCCTGCGCGAGTTCGGCAAGCGCCAGCGAGACACCGCGCGTTCCCATACTGTGCGCGACGATGTAAAGTCGATCGGGCTTTGCCTTGTCGATAATGTTGGTAATGAATTCCTTGATCGGCCGTTTCGACTGGTCAATTGCTGTCTGGCTGTAAGGATAAACGGCGGTCGCGGGCCAGCTGAAAAGGAATGTCCCGCCCTTGAATTTGATGTCGTAGGAAATCTGCGCGGTGCGGTAAACCGCGCCGTCAAAGCCAACGTTGAATCCGTGAACGAACAGCAATGCCGCGCGCTCACTGCCACGGTTGATCCGCTGCGTTTCGCCGATCTGCGCGCGTGACAGATTGAAAAATCCGTTTGCGTCGAGACGTGTGATTCCGCGGATCGTGAAATCACGTTCGATACGCTCAAGGATGGGAATGAGCGGGCGTTCGATTGAACCCGCACTGTGCCGACGGATCGGGATCGTCACCGCTGCAATGCCGTAATTCACCTTGCTATCGCGCACACCACCAAATGACACTTTCCCCGAAACACCGTTTTCCTGCCGGTTGGTGCCAAAGAAAACGGGTAAACGAAAATAGCGGAAATTTTCGAACTGCGCGGAATAATTGCCTGCATTCGCGCCAAGGATTGTTGGATCAGGAGGCGAAGGTGGCGGAGGTGGCGGAGGAGGCGGAGGCGGTGGCGGAGGCGGAGGTGGCGGTGGCGGAGGTGGGGGCGCTTCTTCACTCAACGGTCTGGCGCACGAGCCTAGCCCGACGCCAGCCAGAGCCAGCAGCGCAAGCGCCGCAATCATCGTTTGCGTCAATTTTGGTTGATCGAGCATGACAAATATCCGTTTCAATATTTGAACGCACGCACATCACAGGCGGATCGTGTCTCGCCGCGCGATCATGGCACCTTTGGGCGTGTTGATCCACCCACTAATCATATCCTCCTCTCCCTTGGTGGGAGAGGCCGGGTGAGGGGCCAAGCCGCGTCTGCGGCGCAAAAGACCCTGCTCGACCGGCGATCTGACACTCAAAAAAGTTCTTTGGGCGACCGACGTCGCCCGCCCCTCACCTAGCCTCGTTTTCACCTAGATTGAATTTGACAATTTCTGGATCGTCATTCCCGCCCTTCGACTGCCTTGCAGGCGCTCAGGATAAACTGCGGCGGGAATCCATAAACTCTGAGGTTCGGAGCATATGGATTCCCGCCTTCGCGGGAATGACGGCAAATGCAAGGTGGTTCAACTTAACTGCAACCGACTCTAGCCTCTCCCACGAGGGGAGAGGAACCCCACCCCGCTCACCCGATCACCCAGCCTTGCCCCGGATCAAGCGTGCGAAACCGCCCCCCATCGATGGCTTCGCGGTTGAGCGCGGCGGAAAGGCGCGCTTGGGGTTCGTCGATCGCTTCATCGGTCAACTGGAACGTGCCACAGTGATAGCCCAGCGTCGGCGGGCCGCCCAGCATCTGGTGGACGCGCACGGCTTCATCGGGGTCCATATGTGCGTCAGCCATGAACCAGCGCGGGGCATAGGCACCAATCGGGATGAGCGCGAGATCGATGCTTTTATGCTTTTCGATCAGCCGCTGCGCCCACCATCCGCCCGCAAAACCCGTGTCGCAATTGACGTAAATTCGCTTGTCCCCGATGTGGAGCGTGAACGCCGCCCACAGCGCTTCGTTGCGGTCGCTTGTCCAGCGTGCCGACCAGTGATTGCACGGTTCGGCTTCGATGATCAGGCCGTGGAGCGCGATGCGTTCATCCCAATCGATCGGCGCAATCCGCGCGGAAGGAACCTTTGCCGCGATGATCGTGTCATTGCCCAGCGGCGTCACGATCAGCGGGTCAAACCGCGCTACGAGTGCGGCGAGCGTCGCGGTGTCGAGATGATCATAATGATTGTGGCTGACGAGGATGGCATCAATCGGCGGCAGATCGGCCAGCGCGACGCCCGGCGCACGCACGCGCTTTGGCCCGAACGACTGCGAAGGGCTTGCCCGGTCTGACCAGACTGGATCGGTCAGGATATTGAGCCCTCCGCATTGGATCAGCACGCTGACGTGGCCGATCATCGTCAGCCCGATGCTGGCATCATCAACGCGCTGTGGCGGCAGCGGATAGACGTCGTTCGAAATCAACTTCGGCCATTTCGCGCGTTTGCCCGAGAACTGCCAGCGCAGCATATCGCCAAGCGACTTGCCGCCGCTCTTGACCGGCCCAAAGAAATGCGTCCCATCGAAATGATCGCTCACCGGCCCCGAATAATAACGCGACATCGCCTATTCGAGCCACGCCCGCAGCAATGTGTTGGCAATCGCGAAGCGCGGCGGCGCATTGAAACGCGCACCTTCGCGCCCCGCAAGTGCTGCTTCGACGTCTTCGCGGCTCACCCACATTGCGTCTTCAAGCTCGGTCGTGTCGATCGTCAGCGCGTCGCTCCTGGCTTGCCCGATGCACGCAATCATCAGCGATGCGGTCGGGAACGGCCACGGCTGGCTCGCGATGTAGCGAACATTGCTGACTTCAACGCCTGCTTCTTCAAACAATTCGCGGCGAACGGCCTCTTCGATCGACTCGCCGGGTTCGAGAAAGCCCGCAAGTGCCGAATAATTGCGCGGGGGAAAGCGCGGCTGGCGCCCGACCAGCACCTTGCCCTCAAATTCGGCGAGCATGATCACGACGGGATCGACGCGCGGGAAATGATCGGCGTCGCACGCGCTGCATTTGCGGCCCCAGCCTGCGCGGAACAGCTTGGTTGCCCCGCCGCAGCGCGCGCAAAAGCCGTGGCGGTGGTGCCAATCGATCAGGCTGCGCGCGGTGCCGTAGATTGCGGCTTGGTCAGCCGCCATGCTGTTGAGCGCCGCCCACAGTGCCGGCGATCGAAATCCGTCGGTCAGCGGCGCATCGGGGATCACAACGAAATGCGGCTTTTCATCGAGCACGCCGAGCAGCAATATCTGCGCGTCCTCGGCAACATCTCCAAGCGAGTGCCAGCGCAAATCGCCGCGTTCATCAACCTGCGGATCAGCCCCGTCAAACGTCAGTACGCGCGCGCGCCAGTTGGTCAGATGAAGCTGATACGCGGCGACATCGCTACGCACGGGATCGACACGGTCTAGCGGCGATCCGGTAAAGCCCGGATTATGACGGTTCACGCGCAGTGGCTCACAGCGTTGAATAGACCGTTTTGCCAAATTCGGTTGTAAACGGCTGATCACCGCGCGTCATGATCTGTGACCAGCCCGAGGCGCGGATATTTTTGCTGCGGTCAACCCATGCCACCGTTGAGGCAGCGCCACCCCAGCCAAACGTGCCGATGCCTTCGCCGCGCGCACTGGGTGCGATCGTCACGCGGCCGCCCGCGCCAAAGCCCTGCCCCTTGACGAAGCTTTCCATGACCGTGTTGGGATGGACAAGGTTTGACATGCCAAGGATCGCCGTTTCACGCTTCATGATCCGCGTGCGCCCTAGCGCGCCTTCGCCCATCAGCATCGCGAGGAAGCGGTCATAATCGCGCATCGATGACACAAGCCCTGCGCCGCCAAACGGGAATGCGGGCTTATCTGAAAAGATGCTGTCCTTGCCCGGATCGATCGGGAATGGCCCCGTTGGCAACGCAAAGTGATTGGTGGTGAGGCGCTTGGTTTCGCTCGCCGGCACTTGGAAATAGGTACTCGTCATCCCGAGCGGGGAGAATATCCGTTTCTGGAGGAATGTATCGAACGGCATCCCGCTGGCGACTTCGACAACGCGGCCAAGCAGATCGATGCTCACCGAATAGCTCCACTTCACACCCGGATCGGCGATCAGCGGCAACGTGGCGAGCCGCGCTGCAAATTCTTCAAGGCTTGGCGCGGTGTGTGAAATTGGTTGGCCGGGCAGCGGACGGCGGCTGACGCTGCCCGGCGTAATACCAAGCTTGACATAGGCATCGAGCAACGGCCCCGTCGTCACGATCGCATAGCCCAGCCCTGCGGTGTGCGTCAGCAATGTGCGGATCGTGATCGGCGCGCGCGCTGCGCGGCTGTCAAGGCTCTTGGCCGGATCAGTCAGCACGCGCGGATTGGCGAATGCGGGGATGATATCGGCGAGATTCTGGTCGAGCGTCAGCTTGCCGTCTTCGATCAGCATCATGATCGCCATGCCCGTGATCGGCTTGGTCATCGAATAGCAGCGCCACAACGTATCGGGGGTAACGAGCGCCGGATTGTCGAACGCAAGCGTGCCATCGACAAGGAAATCAGCCTGATCGGTCCCGCGCGCCAAAGCGGCGCCGACGCCGGGCACATATTTTTTGGCAATTGTCGCATCGAGCATCGTCTGGACGGCGGTCCAGCTTGGCGAAACGCCGCGCATCGTTTTTTTCGCCCAGCCGGGAACGGCGATCATCCCGCCCGCAACAGCGGCCCCGGTAAAGAAATGGCGGCGGTTCAGTTCAAGGCTCATGCTTCAATCTCCCACGTTGTTGCCCGCGCCGCTGCCTTGGTGAACAAGCTGGGCAGGCCGGCTTGATCAAGCCGTGCAATATCCCACCATTCCCCGCCGAGTGGCACTATGCAACTCTTTTCAATCTTGAGGATGCGAATTGAAAGCGTCAGCCGGAAGTGGGTGAAGATATGGACGATCGATCCACCGTCTTGCCAATCGCCTTCACACGGCGGCAAAAGGCTGTCGCCGCGCTGCCATCCGCCCGACGGCAAGCCGCGCATCCCGCCGAGCAGCCCTTTATCAGGACGGCGAACGAGGTTGACTTTGCCTTCATGCTGCACCCACCACGCCACGCCCGTCCGTTCGGGGCGGATTGTTTTTGCGGGCTTGACGGGATAGCGCTCGGCGTCCTGCTTGCCGCAGCACGCGTCGGCAACCGGGCAGAGCAGGCAGCGCGGCGCGCGCGGCAGGCAGAGGCTGCGGCCAAGATCCATCAGACCTTGCGCGAAATCGCCTGCGCGGCTCTGCGGCGTGAGCATATCGGCTGCGGCATAGATTTCGCGGCGCGCGGCGGGCATCGGCGTTTCAATCGCAAATAGCCGCGCGACAACGCGTTGGATATTACCATCGACCACCACCGCGCGCTTGCCAAACGCAAACGCAGCAATCGCAGCGGCTGTATAAGCACCAACGCCAGGCAGTGCGCGCAGTTCGGCCTCATCACCGGGAAACGCGCCGCGCTGCGCAACCACGGCACGCGCGCACGCCAGCAGATTACGCGCACGCGCATAATAGCCAAGCCCCGCCCATGCCGCCATCACATCGGCGTCATCAGCAGCGGCAAGTGCAGCGACGCTTGGCCAGCGCGATGTGAAACGTTCGAAATAGGGGATGACCGCCGCAACGGTCGTTTGCTGGAGCATGATTTCAGACAGCCAGACGCGGTAGGGCCAGTTCGGATCATCAAGCGGTAATACAGCACCCGGCGGATTGCGCCACGGCAGCACCCGCGCGGTCTTCGAAAAATGTTCGAGGATATCGCGCGCAACATTGTTGTGGGCAATTTGCGCTGGGATATCGACGGCCATGCCGCGCTATGGCATGGAGCGTCGTGATGGTGAAGCCAAAGACAAATATCAGCCTGTCCGATCGGCCACGCGGGGGGCGTGCGCGGCGCATGGGCGAAATGCTTTCCGATGTCGGCGGCGCGGCTTTCCGCCGGTTTGGTTTCATCCAGTCATCGGTTGTCAGCCGCTGGAGCGAAATTGTCGGCGAACGCTACGCCGGCGTATCGACCCCCGAATCGATCCGTTTTCCCCACGGCAAACGCGCTGAGGGCACGCTGACGCTGATGGTGGCGAGCGCACATGCACCGATGATGCAGCATGTCGGCCCGACGATCATCGAACGCGTCAACCGTTTCTTTGGTTATGCCGCTGTGATCCGCGTCGCGATCCGCCAAGGCGAAATCAAGCGTGCGCCGGTACGCGCCAAACGCGAAGAGATGCTGCCGATGCCCGTCGAGCTTGGCGAAAGCCTGCGGACGATCGCTGACCCTGAACTCAAAGCCGTCCTCGAATCGCTTGCGCGCGGCGTTGCGACGCAGGCACAGCAATTCCAGTCACTCGGGAAAATCTCATGATCCGTTTTGCTTTTATCGCCGCTGCTGCGCTGCTCGGCACTGCGGCGTCAGCGCCTAATTTCACGTCGACTGTCCGCGTCGCGCCCAACGGCGCGTTCGTGATGGGTAATCCGGCGGCGAAAACCAAATTCGTCGAATATCTTTCATACACTTGCTCGCACTGTGCCGAATTCACCGCCGAAGCCGCGCAACCGCTGCGGCGCGATTATGTCGCCAAGGGTCTGGTGAGCGTCGAAGTGCGCAACGCCGTGCGTGACCGGCTCGATTTTACGGCGGCTTTGCTCGCACGCTGCGGCGGACCGTCCAAATTCTTCGCGCTCAATGACCATTTGATGGCAACGCAAAATGTCTGGCTTGGCAAGGCGCAGGCATTTGGCGAGGCCAACGGCGAGAAAATGGAAAAGCTGCCGATCAACGACAGTCTCAAACTGATCGCGCGCGGGCTTGGGCTTGATGCGATCATGAAGGCGCGCGGGGTTTCACTTGTCCAGATGGACGCCTGCCTCACCAGCAAGGCATCGCAGGATGCTATCGCGGCGATGACCAACGAGGCCTGGTCAGTGCGCAAGATCAACGGCACGCCAAGTTTTCTGATCAATGACACCGTCGTCACCGCGCCGGGCAAGTGGCCATTGATCGAACCCCTGCTCAAATCTGCGGCCTTGGCCAGAAAATAAGGACCTGACATGATCAACGGTAAATTTTTGATGCTCGCCAGCGCGACTGTGCTGATGCTTTCGGGATGCGGCAAGGATCCCGAAGCAACCGCGCCGAGCGGCAATACAGCGGCACCCGTTACTGCGGCTGCTACTGCTAGCAACTGGGTTGAAACCACGAGCAAGACAGCCGACGGCGGGATGCTGATGGGTAATCCCGCCGCCGCCGTCAAACTGATCGAATACGGTGCGCTAACATGCTCGCATTGTGCCGACTTTTCGGAAAAATCATCGGCGGGCCTGCGCACGATGATTGCTACCGGCAAGGTCTCGTACGAATTTCGCAACTATCTGCTCAACGTAATCGATGTTCCCGCCGCTCTGCTCGCGCGCTGCGCGGGGCCGGGGCCGTTTTTCACGATCGCTGAACAGATGTTTGCAAAGCAGCCCGAATGGCTTGGCAAAGCGTCGTCGATCACGCCCGCCGATCAGCAAAGCTGGCAGAGCTTCCCCCCCGAACTGCTTGCCACCGTGCTTGCCGAAAAGCTCAATCTCGATACATTCGTCAAAGAACGCGGGATCAGCATTTCGCGTTCAAAAGCCTGTCTGGCTGACAAGGCGGCGATTGAGGAGCTCGGTAACATGAGCAAAGTCGGCAGTGACAAGTGGAAGATCACCGGAACGCCGACGTTTATCATCAACGGTCGCGTTGTTCCGAACGTCGGGACATGGGACGCGCTCAAGCCTGAACTCGTCAAAGCGGGGGCCTGACATCGTTGCAGATCAGACGGCTCAAACTCTCAGGCTTCAAAAGTTTCGTCGAACCAGCCGAACTGAGAGTTGAGCGCGGCCTGACGGGTATCGTTGGCCCCAACGGATGCGGCAAATCAAACCTGCTTGAGGCCATCCGCTGGGTAATGGGCGAAGGCAGCGCCAAATCGTTGCGCGGCGGCGCGATGGACGATGTGATCTTTGCCGGCACGACACAGCGGCCCTCGCGCGATTTCGCCGAAGTCTCGATCCTTGTCGAACAAGGCGGCGGAAACGCGGCGGGCGAACACAGCGAAGAAATCGAAGTCGTCCGCCGGATCGAGCGCGGCGCGGGTTCTGCCTACCGCGTCAATGGCCGCGATGTTCGCGCCAAAGATGTCTCGCTGCTGTTCGCCGACGCCGCTACCGGCGCGCATTCGCCAGCGCTTGTCAGCCAGGGACGGATCAGCGCCGTCATTTCGGCCAAACCCGCCGAACGCCGCGCGATGCTTGAAGAAGCCGCCGGAATTTCAGGCCTCCACGTCCGCCGCAAGGATGCCGAACAGAAATTGCGCGCGACCGAAACCAATCTCGGCAAGCTTGACGATATGCTGACCGAGATGGAGCAGCGCGGTGGCCATCTCCGCCGTCAGGCCAAATCGGCCGAGCGCTACCGCAAGCTCTCATCTGAAATTCGCGTGGCCGAGGCGCGGCTGATCTTTTCGCGCTGGCGTGAGGCGGCGGC
>JAYVVW010000146.1:0-2587 GCA_043786595.1 Sphingomonadales bacterium
TCTCTGAGAACCTCACCTTCCACACCAGCCTCCAAAAGCCAGTGTTGAATCAGAACTCAAGGCAAATGGGAATCCCCTAAATTGTCACTACAGCCTAGAAATCTCAAACGAACCTGCTCGACAAATTGAGTTTCGCTCCGACTGGCTGTCCATTTCGCGCGCGGTGTGAAATAGCGGCAATGTGCATAGCAATATCAAAATTCCGCGAACGGTGTGGGCGCTGGGTATCGTCAGCCTGTTTATGGATATTTCTTCGGAGATCGTACACAGTCTGCTTCCGCTTTTTTTGACCACAACCTTGGGCGTCAGTGTTGTCGTCGTGGGTGTCATTGACGGCGTCAGCGAAGCGACAGCATCAATCACCAAACTATTTTCAGGTTATTTTTCAGATCGTTGGGGTCGACGAAAGCCGCTCTTACTGCTTGGCTATGGTTTGGGCGTATTATCAAAACCGCTGTTTGCAATCGCAAGTAGCGGGGCGGTGGTTCTGGGCGCACGCGTCATCGACCGGCTTGGAAAGGGCATCCGGGGTGCCCCGCGCGATGCGCTGATCGCTGATGTGACACCGCCCGAAATAAGAGGACGCGCTTTTGGGTTGCGCCAGTCATTGGACACGATTGGCGCGTTTGGCGGTCCGCTGGTAGCAATTGGCCTGATGACATTGCTTGCCGACGACATGCGTACAATATTCTGGATCGCGGTTATCCCGGGGCTGATCGCTGTAGCGTGCCTGTTCGCGGGTGTTGACGAAGCGGCTGACACCAAATCGCGCACCAAAGCCCGCGCACCATTTCGCGTGGCAGACGTTCAAAGCTTGCCAGTACATTATTGGCAGGTGGTCGGCACTGGCGTGGTGTTTACGCTCAGCCGCTTCAGCGAGGCGTTCCTGATCCTTAAAGCACATGAACAAGGGCTACCGCTTGCGTTCGCCCCATTGGTTCTGGTGGCAATGAACCTGATATATGCAGTTGGTGCCTATCCTGCGGGCTACCTTGCTGATCGCATATCTGCCAAGACATTGCTGATGGCGGGGCTGGTGTGTCTTGTCGCCGCAGATTTGACGTTGGGGCTGATCGATGGACTTTGTGCGGCGTTTTTTGGCATTTGTCTGTGGGGCGCGCACATGGCGCTGACACAAGGCTTATTTTCAAAACTTATCGCAGATGCGGCTCCAGACCATTTGCGCGGCTCAGCCTTTGGAATTTTCAGTCTGTTCACCGGAATTGCAATGCTGCTCTCAAGTGCGCTTGCAGGGTTGATATGGGATCGCGCAGGCTCTGATGCCACGTTCTTGGCTGGTGCTGGCGTTGCAATAGCGGCGATGGCAATTGCCAGCTTTACGCGCACTTCAAACAAAACCTCAGGCGAAAGATGACGGGTCGTGGTGATCAGTCAAGGCCCGGATCGCTGCCGATTGCGCGGTACAGGCTGACAAGATTATTCGCCCTGACCAAACGTGTCGACGCGACGGAACGCCGTGCGGCATAAAGCGATCGCTGTGCATCAAGACTTTCGAGAAACGATGCGACACCACCCCGGTAACGCGCATCGGTCAGCATCGCAGTGTCAGCAGCGGCTGCTTCGAGGCGCAATTGCGCAGCCGCCTGATCAGCGATTGTTGCCCGCCGCGCGAGTGCATCGGCGACATCGCGAAACGCTCGCTGGATGGTCATCTGATAGCTGGCGATTGCCCCGTCATATTGCGCGCGTGCAACCGCCAGATTGCCCTTATTCGCGCCGGCGTCGAAAATCGGCAGTGCGACACCCGGCGTCACACTGTAATTGAATGCGCCACCGCTGAACAAATCGCCAAGCGCGCGGCTGGCAATACCAGCGAGCCCAGTCAAAGAAATGCGCGGGAAGAAAGCCGCGCGTGCAGCCCCGATTTGAGCGTTTGCTGCGCGCAGGCGATATTCGGATTCAACAACGTCTGGACGGCGCATCAAAATTGTCGAGTCGATACCCGCCGGCACCTGCGCGACAAGACTTTCAACGGCTTCAATAGATGGCGGTTGCTCGCTATCGCTGACCGGGCCACCAATCAGCAACACCAATGCATTGCGATCCTGCTCAACAAGTGTCGAGAGATTGGCGACATCCGATTGTGCGGTCGCCAGCACTGTCTCAGCCTGACGCAGATCGGTACGCGGTGCGATCCCGCCCTTTAACCGCGCGCGCGTTAGCATGACACTGCGTTCTGCGCTGCGCACCGTATCGCGTGCGACGGCGAGGAGGGAGCGATCGGTTGCCAGCGTGAAATAGGCCTCGGCAATGTCTGCCACGAGCGTAAGACGCACCGCGCGCGCTGCGGCTTCGGTCGCGAAATAGCTGTTGAGTGCGGCGTTGCTGAGGCTGCGAACGCGGCCAAACAGGTCGATTTCAAATGCCGAAGCGCCAATGTCAACGCTGTACTGTGTCGATGACCCTGCGCCGCCCCGGACAAAATTATTGTTAAATGTGCTGTTTTTACGAACCGAAATGTCCGCCGAGGCATCAATTGACGGCAGGTGCGCCGCGCGTTCTACACGGTACAGTCCCCGTGCTGCGGCAATATTAGCGACCGCAAGCCTGACATCCTGATTGTTTT
>JAYVVW010000147.1:0-40684 GCA_043786595.1 Sphingomonadales bacterium
GTAGTTTTGCATGGCACCACCTGTTGTAGGTGTTGCACTTCGTTTGTGAACTCAGGGGGGTTAGGCTTTCTAACGCAGCCAACGCTTGAAGTAGCCTAACCCCGTGTCAAGCACGGGGAGACGATTCAATGTGAAATCATCGTGTTCCCGCGCGTCAGGCCGCCAATTCGGCAGCACTCAGCACATACAGACCCGCCGCACCTGCGCACGCCGAAGACGCGAGGCCTAACGCTTCGGGAACGAGGTGGCTCAGATAATGTTCGGCGACCGCGCACTTTGATTTGAGGAATGCGGGATCGCCAGTGCCCGACGCGATCCGCATTGCCGCTTCGCCCGATTGACGCTCAAGCAGCCATCCTGAAACGGCAACCGACACCATCGTTAGGAACGGCGCACTCCCCGCGAGCCGATCATCAATCGAGCCGCCGCGCAGATAGTCCGACGTTGCGGCGACCGCGTCGATCAGTGCGATCAAGCTGGCAGATTTTGCTTCACCGCGCATATCCGCGATCAGTGCCGCAAGCCCCGCGCCGCCATCGCCGCTCAGTTTGCGACCGACAAGATCAGCCGCCTGGATTCCGTTGGTGCCCTCATAGATCGGCGCGATCCGGATATCGCGGTAATATTGTGCCGCGCCCGTCTCTTCGATGAAGCCCATTCCGCCGTGTACCTGAACGCCGAGGCTTGCGACCTCACAGCCTGTATCGGTGCCATAGGATTTGGCCAGCGGCGTGAGTATGTCAAGCCGCACCTTCGCGCCGTCAACGCCGATCGCAACCCGGTCAACCTGCCCTGCCGCATAATAGCTGAGCGCACGCGCCGCCTGCGTCAGCGCCTTCATCCGCATGAGCATTCGCCGCACATCGGGATGCTCGATAATCGCGACAGCTTGCGTGCCGGAGCCGTTTGCGCGCGCCGATTGTACGCGGTCGCGGGCGTATGCAATTGCGGCCTGCGTTGCGCGTTCAGCAATCTGCACGCCTTGCAATCCAACGTTAAGCCGCGCTGAGTTCATCATCGTAAACATCGCGCGCATCCCGCCCATTTCGGGGCCGATCAAATGGCCGGTACATTCGTCATGATCACCAAAGCTGAGGACACAGGTGGGTGACGCATGAATACCCAGCTTATGTTCGATCGAGACACAGCGGACATCGTTGCGGCTGCCGTCGGGCCGTATCTTGGGAACGATGAACAGCGAAATTCCCTTCGTGCCAGGGGGTGCGCCGGGGGTACGCGCGAGCACCAGATGAATGATATTTTCGGCGAGATCATGCTCACCAAAAGTGATGTAGATCTTTGTGCCCTTGATCAGGAAGCTGCCATCGCCCTGCGGCGTAGCCACCGTGCGCAGCGCCCCGACGTCCGAGCCCGCCTGCGGCTCGGTCAGGTTCATCGTACCGCTCCACGCGCCCGTGACGAGCTTGGCAAGGTAGATGTCGCGCTGTTCATCGGTGCCGTGAGAGTGGAGCGCTTCAATCGCGCCCTGCGTCAGGATCGGGCAGAGCGTCAGCGCCATATTTGCGCTCCCCAAATCTTCGAGAACCACCGTCGCCAGCGCATAGGGTAGCCCCTGCCCGCCAAAAGCTTCGGGACCGTCAAGCGATCCCCAGCCACCCTCTACATAGGCGCTGTAAGCCTCACGGAAGCCCGCAGGCATCGTCACGCTGCCGTTACTCCACTTTGCTCCCACACGGTCGCCTATGACGTTTAACGGTGCCCACACGCCCGCTGCAAATTCACCGGCCCCGTTTAGGATCGCATCGATCATATCGGGCGTCGCAGCGGCATACCGTTCGGCCTGCGCCAATTCTCCAATCCGCGTGACGGTTTCAAGGACGAAGCGTTGCTCGGCAATCGGCGGGGTGTAGGTCATGGAATGACAGTCTCTGTTGGTCGAACGGTGAGGCGCCGCTATAGCGATGCCGATGCCAAGCGCAAAACCAAGTTTCGACACCGTAGTGCGCCCGTGCAACACGGCTGCGATTGCGGAGGCCGCAGCACATGTTGTCGCCGGACGTCCGGTCGCCGTGCCAACCGAAACCGTCTACGGGCTTGCTGCCGATGCCACCAATGCCCACGCTGTCGCCGCAATCTATGCCGCAAAGGGGAGGCCCAGTTTTAATCCGCTGATCGTCCACGCGCTAGACCTTGACGCGGCCGAGCGGATTGCCAGCTTTAACGATCACGCGCGCGCGCTTGCGGTGCAATATTGGCCAGGGCCACTGACGCTTGTCGTTCCACTGCGCCGCGACAGCGCGATCGCCAGCCTGGTGACTGCGGGACTATCGACAATTGCGATTCGCGTTCCATCACATCCTGCAATGCGCGCGCTGCTCGAAGCATGCGCAAGACCGCTTGCCGCACCAAGCGCCAATACAAGTGGCAGCATCAGCCCCACGCGCGCCGCGCATGTGCTGACGAGCCTTGGACGCAAAATTGCAATGATCGTTGACGGCGGCGCGTGTACGGTCGGGCTCGAATCGAGCATTGTTGCGGTAGGTGACGACGGCGCTTTGCGGTTACTGCGGCCCGGCCCGGTCGATCTTGGCCTTATCGTTGAACAAGGCGGCGCGATCGAAGCGCCCGGCCAGCTTGCAAGCCATTACGCTCCATCAAAACCGCTGCGCCTCAACGCGACGTACGCAGAGCCTGACGAATGGCTGATCGGCTTTGGCCCGGTCGCGGGCGACGCCACATTATCGGCAAATGGCGATCTCATCGAAGCGGCAGCGGCGCTGTTTGACTGCCTGCATCACGCTGACGCATCGCCCAAGCCCCGCATCGCTGTCGCGCCGATCCCCGATGAAGGGTTGGGCCGAGCGATTAACGACAGGCTGTTGCGCGCTGCTGCGTGAAACCATGGCTCATTGCGATTGACCCATGGCAAACTCCCGTTCGCTGAGCTGGGTGCCTCGATTAACCGTCATTGCGAAGGAGCGAAGCGACTGCGGCAATCCAGAAAGGGGCGAAAACGCTGGCAGACTGGATTGCCACGCTTTGCTCGCAATGACGAAGTGGAGGTATCGAGCTTGTCGAAGGGTCGTTCTTTCTTTTCATGGACATCATGTAGGAAGTGCAGCCCTTCGACAGGCTCAGGGAACGGGGGTAGGTTCATGTTATTGCGCGTCGGTAAAAGACGTTCAATATTTGCTAAGCGACACCTGCATCGATTTATAACCGTTGACGAAGCTCTGCGCGACGCGGACTGGCTCTTCAACCAAGTTGATCCGCATCCGCCGCTTGGCGATTTCTTCGAGCAGGATGCACACTTGCAACTCGGCAAGCCGCGCACCGACGCAGCGGTGGATCCCGTAACCAAAGGCCAGATGACGCCGCGCATTTGGTCGCGTCAGGATCAGCTTGTCAGCGTCAGGGAAAACGCTTTCGTCGCGATTGCCCGAAATGTACCACAGCACCACCTTGTCACCCTTGCTGATCTTGTGGCCCTCAAGTTCGGTATCGACAACCGCGGTGCGTCGCATATGCGCGAGCGGCGTCTGCCAGCGGATAAACTCGCTTGCTGCATTGGGGATGACCGACGGATCGCCTTCAAGCAGTGCGCGTTGGTCTGGAAATTTGTTAAGGCTGTACGCGATGCCCGACATTGTATTGCGTGTCGTGTCATTACCGCCGACAATCAGGAGAACAAGGTTGCCCATGAATTCCTCCATGTCCATGTTCTTCATCGCTTCGCTGTGGATCATCATCGAAATGAGATCGGGCGTTGGCGCTTGATCAACGCGCTGATCCCACAATTTTTTGAAGTAGCTGCCCATGGCAAACAGATGCCCCATCCGCTCTTCACGGCGAGAAAGGTCTTTGACCAACTCGATATCGCCTGCCCAATCTGACCACAGCGTGAGCATGCGACGATCATCCCACGGAAAATCAAACAGCAGCGCCAGCATTCCCGTGGTCAGTTCGATCGACACTTTGTCAACCCAGTCAAACGTTTCACCGTAGGGCAGGCTATCGAGCAATTCGCCCGTCCGTCTGCGGATTTCCTCACCCATCCGTACCATTTCGCTTGGCGTGAATGCGGGCGCTACCGTGCGCCGCTGTTCGGTGTGTTTGGGGCGATCCATCGCGATGAACATGGGAAGCTGGATATTGTCTGGGTGCTCATCACGGTCTGCAATCGTGATCCCGCCAAGTTTCCAATCGGACGAATAAATGTCGGGCAGCGCTTCGACATATTGGATCGCCTTGTGGCTCGACACTGACCAATAAGCGCCAAACTCGCTCTCAGGGCACCAGTAGACGGGCGCGGTGTCGCGGAGCGTTTTGAACGGCGCTTCCCACAAATGCTGCGCGTACAGTTCGGCGCGACTCACGTCGAGCGGATTGATTGTATCACTCACAGGCTTCAACATCGTGGCCATATCATCTCTCCCAATCGCGTTTGCCGCGCCTTATCAGGGATGAGTATGGCGCTAATAGCGGCTGAGTTCCACCATCATTTTGCGGTAGCCATGAACAAAGCATGCCGCAGTGCGCACAGGTTCACTCACAACATGCACGCGCAGGCGGCGCTTGGCCATTTCTTCGATCAGCGTCAGCAATTGCAGTTCGGCAATCCGCGCGCCGACGCAGCGGTGAATACCGTAGCCAAATGCCAGATGACGCCGCGCATTTTCACGGTCAACAATGATTTTGTCGGCATCGGGAAACACACTTTCATCGCGGTTTGCCGAAATATACCAGAGCGCAACCTTATCGCCCTTGCGGATCAATTGCCCTTCAACCTCGGCATCCTCAAGCGCGGTTCGGCGCATATGCGCGAGCGGCGTCTGCCACCGGAGTATTTCGCTCATCGTGTTTGCGGCAAGCGCTGGATTGGCCTCAAGCTTGGCGCGCTCATCGGGGAATTGATCAAGCCCGTAAGCCAGCGCAGACATGGTGTTGCGCGTCGTATCGTTGCCGCCGATAATCAACAGGATCAGATTACCCATAAATTCGCCATCGTCCATTTCGGCCATCGCATCCGAATTGAGCATGATCGAAATGAGGTCGTTCGACGGTGGCTGGTTCTTTTTGGCATCCCAGAGTTCATGAAACGCCGAACCCATTTCAAAAGCGTTTTGCAAGCGAAACTGGCGACGCTCAACGGTATCAAACAGCTCAATATCGCCGAGGACATCCGACCAGCGGGTAAGGTTCTGGCGCGACGCCCAAGGGAAGTCGAACAGTTTGGCGAGCATCCCGGTCGCAAGTTCGATCGACACCTTGTCGACCCAGTCAAACGCTTCACCGATTGGCAGCGAATCGAGCACAGCGGCAGTACGCGCACGCGTTTCTTCGCGCATCGCGTCGATTGCGCTGGGCGTGAACGCAGGGGCAACGGTGCGGCGCTGCGCCTGATGCTTGGGCGGATCCATTGCGATGAACATTGGCATCCGCACTTCAGCCTCAAGTACGCGCTGCGCATCGCCAGCGACGGTGATGCCGCCATATTCCCACGACGATGAAAAAATCTTGGGCTGCGCCTCAATGTGGACAATCGGTTTGTGCGTCGATACCGACCAATAGGCCCCGAATTTGCTGTGTTCGGTGTAATGAACCGGAGAATTCGCGCGCAGTTCGCGAAACGGCTCTTGCCACGTGTCATTGGCATAGAGTTCGGCGCGTGAAACGTCGAGCGGATCAATCACCTCATCCGCCGCCTGAAATGCTGTTGCCATGTCCGATTCTCCGCCGATCAACCTCTGTTAAGTTGCATTCTGCTACTATTGACAACAATGTCAATGGTAGCGGCGTCCTAACATCTGGTTGTTCGACGAAGTGTCGGATTGCGGCGACAAGCGGCTAGGCAGCGCCGCTTTTTACGCCTGAAACATATTGGTCGATTGCTGTACCAAGCACCGTAAGCGGTACGCCGCCGGTGCGAACGACGGCATCATCAAATCCCGCCAGATCAAAGTTGCTGCCAAGTGCGGCCTTTGCCCGCTCGCGCTGTTTGAGGATTTCGTTATGCCCCATCTTATAGCCGCACGCCTGACCCGGCGACACGCTATAGCGGTCGATTTCGCTCGTCATTGCATTACGGCCCTTGCCCGTCTCATTGACAAGGAAATCAATCGCCTTTTCGCGCGGCCATTTCATTGCGTGAAGGCCGGTATCAACAACCAAGCGACACGCCCGGAATTGCTGCGCTTGCAAATATCCGATCTGGCCAAGCGGGTCGTTTGCATAAAGGCCATTTTCGTCCATCAACTGCTCAGCGTAGAGCGCCCAACCCTCGACAAACGCATTGAACCCCATCAGCGACGTAATCAGCGGCACCTCGGCGTGATTTTCGGCGAGATAGGCGCCCTGCCATGTATGGCCCGGGACGCCTTCATGCGCGGTGAGCGTCGGGATTTGATATTTGGGCCACAACGTCGTTGATTTCAGGTTGATGTAATAGATTGCAGGGCGCGAGCCATCGAGCGGCGCAAAGTTCATATAGCCAAGTGCAGCACCGTCCTGAATATCAATCGGCACGCGCTTGACGACAAGCGGCGCTTTGAGTCCAAGCTTTGACACACGCGGCATGATTTCGCGGATTGCCGCCACGCGGTCGTTGCAATAGGCGATCAGTTCGGCGCGGCCCGCATCGGTATCGGGATAGAGTTGGCGCGGATCCTTGTTGAGCGCCTGAACGCGTTCGCCGACTGTCCCTTTGGTCATGCCCTGTGCCTGCAGGATAATATCCATCCGCGCCTGCAATTCCTTGTTCTGTGCAAGGCCGATTGCATGGACTTCGGCTGCCGTCGCGTTGGTGGTGGTGCCAAGTGACAAAGCCCAGCGATAATAAGCGTCACCGTCGGGCAGCTTGTGAACACCGGCCACATCGGTTGCGTTTGCTGTCGCCTTGGCGAACGCTGCAATCTGGCGATCAAGCGCTGGGTAGACGAGCGCTTCGACCATTTTTGTTGCACGCCCCTGCCATGCGCCCTTGATACCTGCCGCTTTCGTACGCTCGGTAATTGAGGTTACCAGCCCCTGCGCAGCGGCCGGCTTGGCGCGGAATGTCTTTAATTGTCCAAGCGCGTTGGCGGCGATAAAACTGGGCGGCGCAATGCCCATTCCAGCCTGCTCACGAATCGTTGCGGTTTCCTCGTCGAGCGACCGCGCCATCGCGGCAACCCGCGACAGATACGCTTCGGCATCTGCACTGTTTTTGATTGAGTGCTGCGAATTGAGAAATTCAGGCAAGCTTGAAAACGTGCCGTCCTGCTGCGTCACTGGATATGGTGCTGTGCCGCCGTAAAATCCACCCGCCGCACCGCCGAACTTCCACTTGGTGCCTTCGACGCCTTTGCCCGCCGCATGCTTCACGGTGTCATAGCGCAGTTGATCTTTTGGGGTGAGTTTAGCGCGATTTAACGTCGCCAGCCGCGCGAGCATCGATTTGGCCTGCGCCGCCCATTTGGCATCGCCGATAGCGCCGCCCTGCCCGAGTTGCGCCTTGAGTGCGGCACGCGGCCCGTTATCGAGGCCAAGCCCCGTTGCTTGCGTGGGGGAAAGCCGCAAAATTTCTTCGGCAAACGTCGCCTGTAGCGCCGCAAACTTGTCCGCCGGTTTTGCCATCGCCTTGACAGCGGCATGGGTGGCCGTTGGCAGCGCAGCAAGTCCGGCAGCCGTTGCAGCCGCTTTAATCGCAGACCGGCGATCGAACGAAAGGTGCGAGATGGTCATCAAAAATTCCTTACCCGAAGCTGTGATTGGCTGCGAGTATGGCAGAATGTTACGCGTCCGCAATTGATTATTGCGCTAACGGCCAACCATATTTTCGGGTCGGACGAGCCGATCGAACGTCACGTCATCGACCAATCCAAGCGCCAGCCCCGCTTCGCGAAGGGTCAATCCGTTAGAATAAGCATGCTTCGCGATTTTCGCCGCGTTGTCGTAGCCGATTTCGGGCGCGAGCGCGGTGACAAGCATCAATGATTGCGCAACCAGCGCGTCAATGCGTTTACGGTTGGGCTTCAACCCTTCAATGCAGCGCGTTGTGAAGCTTTCCATCCCTACGCTGAGCAAATCGATCGAACGGAGCAGGTTCGCACCCATCAGCGGTTTGAACACATTGAGCTCGAGATGCCCCTGCATCCCCCCGATCGTGATCGCCTGATGATTGCCGATCACTTGCGCGGCAACCATCGAGAGCATTTCGCACTGCGTCGGGTTGACTTTGCCCGGCATGATCGAACTGCCGGGCTCATTTTCGGGCAGCAACAGCTCGCCAAGTCCCGACCGTGGCCCGCTGCCCAAAAGGCGGATGTCGTTGGCAATCTTGGTCAGCGCGACAGCAAGCGTGTTGAGCCGCCCCGAAAGGTCGACAAGCACATCATGGCTGGCGAGCGCTTCAAATTTGTTCGGCGCGGTGAAAAATTGCACGCCCGTGATCTCGCTGATCTCAGCGGCAATCGCCTCACCAAAACCTTTGGGTGCATTAAGCCCTGTGCCAACCGCTGTACCGCCCTGCGCAAGCCCGACGAGCTCCAGTTCAACGATCGGCTCGGTGCGGATACGGCACGTGCGAATCTGGGCATGATAGCCCGAAAACTCATCGCCCAGCGTAAGCGGTGTCGCGTCTTGAAGATGCGTGCGCCCGATCTTGACGATCAAATCCCACTCTATTGCCTTCGCCCCTAATGCATCTTCAAGCGCTTGCATGGCGGGCAGCAGACGCTGCTTCATCGCAAGCGTCACTGCAATATGGATTGCAGTGGGGAAACTGTCATTCGAGCTTTGCGACATGTTGACATGGTCATTGGGATGCACGGGCGATTTGCCGCCGCGCGTGCCCTTCAGCTGTTCATTGGCGATCCCCGCGATCACCTCGTTAACGTTCATATTGCTCTGCGTGCCTGAACCCGTCTGCCAAATCACAAGCGGAAATTCATCATCAAATTTGCCCGAAACAACTTCAGCCGCCGCGTTCTCAATGGCATCTGCAATGTCGCCCGACAAGCCGTGTTGGCGGTTCACCCGCGCCGCCGCCTGTTTTACCACCGCAAGGCCGTGGATGATCGCGGTGGGCATCCGCTCACGACCGCCAAAAGGGAAATTCGCAATCGAACGCTGTGTCTGCGCACCCCAATAGGCGCCGGCTGGAACGTCAATCGCTCCAAAACTATCTGTTTCGCTTCGGCTGTTCATCACAGCGCAGGCGGAAACTGTGCGTCGATCAGGAATTTCATTCAGCGGCGATCACAACTGGGTGATCGACAAGGCTTGCTGCATAGGCGAGGCATGAGCGAATATCGTGCGCCTTCACATATGGGAAATCGCTCAATATTTCGGACTCCGAAGCTCCACCACCAAGCATGTCGAGGATGTCGACCACGCGCATCCGGGTGCCGATAATCACCGGACGACCTCCACATATCAGTGGATCGACCGTAATATTCGAGAAGCCTGAGACTGCTGTCATTTCTTTCGTCCGAAATCCACAGCAACGACGTTTGACCCGTCTTCAACGGGTACGCCGACAGGACGGTCATTTTCGGCGGGTTCGTGGATATGTTCGGGGACATCCTCAAGCTGCGCTTGAAACTGGAGGGCGAAATTGACTGCGGGATCAACAAAGCTGACGATCGCGCCAAACGGAATGCTGAGGTGCGATGGCACTTGGCTGAACGTCAAACCGACTTCAAACCCATCATTACTGACCTTCAGGTCCCAATATTTATTCTGGATAACAATCGTCATTTCGTCGGGGAAGCGTTCGATCAGGCGTTTGGGTATTGAAACGCCCGGTGCCTGCGTTTTGAACGTGATATAAAAATGGTGATCACCCGGCAGCCCGCTGGTCGCAACCTCGCCGAGTACGCGTCCGACGACGGCACGCAGCGCCTCCTGCACAATCTCGTCATAGGGAATCAGGCTATCGGGCGTCTCATCAGTCATGAAAGCACAGGTGAACGCATGCGCGCGCGTGGTCAAGATGCGTTGCACCAATGGCCATAAACGCTATAGCGCCTCGTCATGCGCACAGGCTCGATTCACCGCAAGACCAGCGAAACCTCGATTGACGTCGAACTCAATCTCGATGGCACGGGTCTTTATGAGATTTCGACCGGGATCGGCTTTCTCGATCATATGCTCGAACAACTATCGCGGCACTCGCTGATTGACCTCACAGTCAAAGCAATTGGCGATCTCCATATCGATCAGCACCACACCACCGAAGACAGCGGCATCGCGATTGGTGAGGCGTTCCTTCAAGCGCTCGGCGATAAGCGCGGGATCACGCGCTACGGCGATGCCTATGCGCCGATGGATGAGACATTGACGCGCTGTGCGCTCGATATTTCAGGACGGCCTTGGCTCGTCTGGAAAGTGTCGCTGACAATGCCGCAGCTTGGTGCATGGGACACCGAACTGATCGAACATTGGTTCCACAGTTTTTCGGGCGCAGCGGGGATCACACTGCACGTTGAAAATCTTTACGGCAGCAACAACCACCATATCGTTGAAAGCTGCTTCAAAGCGCTGGCACGCGCACTGCGCGTCGCGGTAGAGATCGACCCGCGCAAGAGAGACAGCATCCCATCGACCAAGGGTATGCTCTGATCGTGAACGTCGCACTCGTCGATTACGGCGCGGGTAATCTCCAGTCGGTCAAAAACGCGCTGCGGGCGGCGGGGGCGCAGAATATTCTCGTGACAGCCGACCCTGAGATTGTGCGGAATGCCGACAGGATTGTCCTTCCCGGCGTTGGCGCGTTTGCTCACTGCATGAGGGCGCTGAGCAGTATCGACGGTATGGTGGATGCTTTGAACGACGCGACGGGGACAGGCGGGCGACCATTTCTGGGCATCTGCGTCGGGATGCAATTGATGGCCGATGCTGGCGAAGAGCACGGTGTGACGCCCGGGCTTGGCTGGATCAAGGGCCGTGTCCGCGCGCTGAAGCCGTCCGAACCATCGCTCAAAATTCCGCATATGGGGTGGAATGATGTATTAGCTTGGCACCCGCACGAAGTGCTGGATCGCGACGGCGAAGCCTATTTCCTTCACAGCTACCATTTTGAAGTGACCGACCCTTTTGACACGCTGGCGCTGACGAACCATGGTGGCGCGGTGACAGCGGCGGTTGGCAGGGAAAACCGGATCGGGGTACAGTTTCACCCGGAAAAAAGTCAGCGATATGGACTCGAATTTTTAGCAAGGTTCCTGAAATGGAAACCGTAAATGCAGCCCTCCGCGCCTCTGCGCCTCCGCGTGAACCCAAAATCGCCGCCTCCGCACGTGGGGCCGCCGTAAAATTTTCTTCGCGGGTATGCGCGGAGACGCGGAGTTTTGAACGAAAGCCATGAGCTTGATTATATTCCCCGCAATTGACTTAAAAGCCGGACAAGTCGTGCGCCTTGCCGAGGGCGATATGAACCGTGCCACCGTTTACGGCGACGATCCGGCGGCACAGGCGCTGCTGTTTGCACAGGCTGGTGCCGCGTTTCTCCATGTCGTGGATCTCGACGGCGCGTTTGCAGGCCAGGCGGTTAACGCCGCGGCGGTCGAAGCGATTGTCGCATCATTTCCCGGCCACGTGCAATTGGGTGGTGGCATCCGGACGCGCGCGAATATCGAACGCTGGTTTGACATAGGGGTCGCGCGCGTGGTGATCGGCACAGCCGCGCTCGACAATCCAGCGCTCGTCCGCGAAGCTGCGCGCGACTTTCCGGGCGGCATTGTCGTCGCGGTTGATGCGAAAGACGGCATGGTCGCAACCAAGGGATGGGCCGACGTGTCGACTGTATCAATTGTCGAAATGGCGCAGCGTTTCGAAGATGCCGGCGTTGCAGCACTGCTTTTCACCGACGTCGGGCGTGACGGAATGCTCAAAGGATGCAACATCGAGGCGACCGTTGACCTGGCACGCGCGACCGCCATTCCGGTGATCGCAAGCGGCGGCGTGGCAGGCATCGGCGACATCCGGATGTTGTCTCACTTTGCCAAGGACGGGATCGAAGGCGTCATCACCGGACGCGCGCTGTATGATGGGCGGCTCGATCTCGCAGCGGCCATCGCGGTGGCAGCCGCAGCGTGACCGTCCGCATCCGCGTCATCCCCTGTCTCGACGTCAAGGATGGTCGCGTGGTGAAAGGCATCAACTTTGTCGACCTGCGCGATGCGGGCGATCCGGTCGAGGCCGCGCGCGCTTATGATGCGGCGGGCGCTGACGAACTCTGCTTCCTTGATATCAGCGCAAGCCATGAGGGTCGTAGCACATTGCTCGACATCGTCGCGCGCACTGCCGAAGTTTGTTTCATGCCGCTCACCGTAGGCGGCGGCGTGCGCAGTGCTGAGGATGCGCGCGCGTTGCTGCTTGCGGGTGCAGACAAGGTCGGGATCAACAGCGCGGCGGTTGCGCGTCCCGATCTTGTCGCTGAAATTGCCGACCGGTTTGGCAGCCAATGCGTCGTTGCAAGTGTCGACGCGCGCAAAGTCCGCGAAGGTCGGTGGGAAATCTTCACGCACGGTGGCCGTACCGCAACGGGGATCGATGCAGTAGCGCACGCCATCCACCTAGCGAAATTGGGCGCGGGCGAATTACTTGTCACGTCTATGGATCGTGACGGAACACGCGAAGGCTATGATTTGACACTCACTCGGGCAATTGCCGACGTGGTTTCAGTTCCAGTGATCGCGAGCGGCGGCGTTGGCACGCTCGACCATCTTGTTGCCGGAATCGTCGATGGCGGTGCCAGCGCCGTGCTGGCTGCATCGATATTTCACTTCGGCGATTCGACAATTGCCGACGCGCACCGCGCGCTCGCCAAAGCCGGAATCAGCGTCAGAATCCCAATTTGAGGCAGATTCGTCGATTATTTTTACGTTAACTATCGCGATTGTCACATCATTTACCTTCGAAATGCGCTACAAACAGCCATTCGTCAGCTTCTGGCAAGCTTCGTGCTGATAACAGGTGATTCGGACCCAAGGCGAAAGGGTCACTGTTTTTGGGGGTAAAGACATTGAAACGGCAAATTCGGATCGAATATTTGGCAGCGGCGTTGCTCGGCCTGTCTGCGGCAGGCGGCGCTGTAGCTCAGACGGCACCCGCACGTGCTACCGAACCGTTGCCGCCCACGGCAACCGAAATCCCCGAACCCGGCCATTTTGGCCTCTTCCTGATCGGTGTGGCTGGGCTTGTTATTGGCCGCTGGACGTCACGCGCGCGCAAGAAACGCGCAGAGTAGCCAGTCCTGCTTGACGCGCGCCGCAGCGTCGCGGCAAAGGGCGTCCATGTCTGAAATCCTAATGCAGCTTGAAACGACAATCCGGCAGCGCCGTAGCGCCGATCCCGCGTCATCCTATGTCGCTAAGCTGTCTGCTGCCGGGCGCGCAAAGATCGCGCAAAAGCTTGGTGAGGAAGCGATCGAGACCGTGATTGCGGCAATGTCGGGTGATCGCGTAGCCGTAACCGGAGAGGCGGCCGACCTGTTGTTTCACCTCGCCGTTCTGCTTGCAGACATGGATCTGTCGTTTGATGACGTCCTGCGCGAAATTGCGCGCCGTGAGGGGACAAGCGGGATCGCCGAAAAAGCGGCACGAAAGGAACGCTGATGCCGATCGACGCCAAAGCCCCTTATGATGACAGCAATATTTTTGCCCGCATCCTGCGCGGCGAAATTCCCAATCGCACGGTCTATGAAGATGATCATGCGCTCGCCTTTCATGACATCAATCCGCAGGCGCCGACCCACATTCTTGTGATTCCCAAAGGTGCTTATGTCAGTTGGGACGATTTCAGCGCGCGTGCAACGGACTCTGAAATCGCAGGTTTCATCCGTGCGGTCGGCCATGTCGCGCGCGGACAAGGACTCGACGTAGAGGGATACCGCTTGCTCTCCAATATCGGTCAGCACGGCCATCAAGAGGTTGCGCACCTCCACGTCCACATCTTTGGCGGTAGGCAAATGGGCGCAATGTTACCGCGCTGATCGGCACATACTGAAATTTTGTTGCGCGATCCGCATTTGCGGCTAGGTTCGGCGCAACTACCGAAAAGGAAGAGTGATGGCGGGTACACAAGGCATGGGTTTGATGGCGCGGATCATGGCGCGCAAAAGCGTTGCGCAGGTGCAGCGCGAAACGGAGCAAAGCGAACTCAAAAGAACGCTTGGCCCGTGGAATCTCCTGTTACTCGGCGTTGGCTGTATCATCGGCGCCGGAATTTTCGTCCGTACCGGCAGCGCCGCGTCGCTCCACGCCGGACCCGCCGTGCTGCTGTCGTTCGTCGTTGCAGGCGTCGTGTGCGCGCTTGCCGGCCTTTGTTACGCCGAGCTTTCCTCGACCCTTCCAGTTTCGGGATCGGCTTATACCTATAGCTACACAACGCTTGGCGAGTTTGTCGCGTGGATTATGGGCTCGTTGCTATTGCTCGAATACGGCCTTGCGGCTTCGGTGGTCGCAGTAGGCTGGGGCGGCTATGTTGTCAGCCTGCTCAAAGACATCGCAATCTTCATTCCGCCCGAATTTACGGGTCCGACTGGTCTGGCAATCAAAGACGGCGGCGTTCCGCTGATCCGTGACGGCGTTGGCGTGATCGGAATATTTAACGTTCCCGCGTTCCTGGTCTGCATCGCACTTTCACTTCTGCTCGTTGTCGGCGTTTCGGAATCGGCCAAGTTTAACAATTTGATTGTTGCCATCAAGGTGAGCGTGCTCGTCGCGTTCATTGCGATTGGCGGCTATTTGGTACTCACCAACTTGCCCGAGCTCGTAGCAAAGAACTGGACTCCGTTCATTCCCGCCAACGAAGGTGAAGGCAAATTCGGCGTCGAAGGCATCATGCGCGCTGCATCAATTGTGTTCTTCGCTTATATCGGTTTCGAAGCCGTCTCGACGGCAGGTCAGGAAGCACGCAATCCCAAAAAAGACATGCCATTTGGCATCCTCGGTTCGCTGATTGCATGTACAATAATCTACATTCTCGTCGCTATGATCATGACATTGCTTGTTAACTACCGTGCACTTGACGTGCCTGATCCGGTCGCCGTCGTCGTCGATAGCTTTGGCCCGCAATGGGGCTGGTTTGCAAAAACCATCAAAGCCGGCGCGATTATCGGTCTGACTTCGGTCGTCCTTGTTCTGATGTACGGTCAGACGCGCATTTTCTACACGATGGCGCGTGATGGCTTGTTGCCGCGCGTTTTTGCCACCGTCCATGCCAAATATAAGACGCCGTGGATCAATACGCTGCTGGTCGGTCTGATCACCGCGTTTGCCGCTGGTTTTTTTGACATCAACGTTTTGGGTGACATGACATCGGTTGGCACACTTGCGGCATTTGCGATTGTCTGCCTGTCGGTGATCTATCTGCGTCGTTCAGCGCCCGATTTGCCGCGCGGCTTCCGTGTGCCATTCTATCCAGTCGTTCCAATCTTGGGTATCGTCACCTGCATCTATCTGATCACTACCGTTGAGAAGCGCGTTTTGATCTTCTTTGCCTGGTATACCGCCGCGATGATCGCGCTGTACTTCATTTACGGAATGCGCAATTCACGGCTCCATCTCGGCCTTGACGCCGAAGAAGGCCCGGAAATGAGCGAATTTCCGTCTCCGGTGCATTGAGCGGTTACCGGACATGAAAAAGGGGGCTGCGGCCCCCTTTTTATTTGCCGTTGCTCCAGCTTACCCCAGCCGCGTTGCCACCAATGCTTTCAGGTCAGCTTCGGGGCGCGGGCCATAATGTGAAATAATTTCAGCCGCGCAGACAGCGCCCATTGTCAGGCTCTCACGCAGAGATTTGCCTTGAATTTGACCGCTGAGAAAGCCCGCCGCGAACAGATCGCCAGCGCCTGTCGTATCGACAACCTTGTCGATTGGTTCTGCCGCGATGCGTTCATGCTGGCCGCCCGAATGGGCCTCGGCCCCGTTTGACCCGTGGGTCACAACGAGCGTTGCAACCTTGGCTGACAGCGCATTTACCGCGCTTGCGACATCGGCTGTGCCCATCAATGCTTTCACTTCGCTGTCATTGGCAAATAAGATGTCGATCAAGCCCGCATCAATCAGCGAACGGAAATCAACACCGTGGCGATCAATCACGAAGCCGTCCGACAGCGTAAACGCAACCTTGCGACCGGCGTTCCGGGCGACATCGATTGCCGTGCGCATTGCGGCACGCGGTTCTTCGGGATCCCACAGATAACCTTCAAGATAAAGAATTGCGGCACTTTCGATCACCGGTGCATCAAGTGCTGTGGAGGGAAGATATTGCGACGCGCCTAAGAAAGTGTTCATCGTCCGTTGACCGTCGGGCGTCACGAGAATCAGGCACTGCGCCGTTGCGGGTTCGGCGACGCGCACTGGCGTATCGAACGCGACGCCGATTGCGCGGATATCATGGGTAAAGACGCGGCCAAGCTGATCATCGGCAACCTGTCCGATAAAGCCGCAGCGTTGCCCCAGCGCCGCCATTCCCGCGATTGTATTCGCAGCCGATCCGCCGCTGATTTCCTTGCCTGGCCCCATCTTGGCGTAAAGCGCGTTCGCTTGCGCCGCATCGAGCAGTTGCATCGATCCCTTTGCCATGCCTTGTGCTTCAAGAAACGCATCGTCGGTGGTGGCAATCACGTCGACGATGGCATTGCCAATCGCGATGATGTCGAGCGTCGGGGCATTGCTATTCTGGGTCAAATTCTGGTTCCTGAACATAAAGATTGGTTGCCGGGTCGCGTAAAGGCTCGGTTGTTGATTGACAAGGGTAAGCGCGGCGCGGCACGCTGGCGCGCGATGCTACATGCAATATCACTGACACTTGCCCAGCTTCGCGATCGCCGTATCATCGCAGTGTTCGTCAAGTCGCTGGCGCTCACGCTGCTGATTTTCGCGCTGCTTGGCGTCGCGGCGATCTACGGCGCACGGATGCTCGCCAATCACTATGGCTGGGGCAGTGATGGCGGCATCGCGGCCACGCTCATTGCTACGTTCGGAACAATTGCAGCGGGATGGCTGCTATTCCGCGCCGTTGCGATGCCCGTCATCAGCCTGTTCGCCGATGAAGTCGTCGCCGCAATCGAGGCGCGCCATTATCCTGCGGCCGCGACGAGTGCACACCGCGTCAGCATCACAACGTCGCTTGGACTGGCATCTGGTTCGGTGGTCCGGCTCATATTGGCCAATCTTGCCGCGCTGCCTTTTTATGCAATTTTGCTGCTCACAGCGATTGGACCGGTGATCCTTTTTATCGCGCTCAATGCGTTACTGCTCGGCCGCGATCTTGGTGAGATGGTTGCGGTGCGCCACATGAACCCAAACGAAATGAGGGGCTGGTTGCGCGTGACACGCGGACAACGCGCGATTATGGGCCTCATTATCACGGCATTATTCAGCGTGCCGTTCGTCAACATCATTGCGCCGATCATTGGTGCCGGGATCGCGACACATATGTTTCACCGGAGGCCAGTATGAACCGCGTTGCCCCGCTTATAGTCTTAACGCTGGCAGTCGTCTCTGCCTGCACACCAACGACGCCAAAGGGCGTCCGCGCGCCATCGGTCAAAATACCCGCAATCGAGGCATCAGGCCTTGCGCGCGTCATGGGGCGCGACGCGCGAAGCTTGGTTGCGTTGTTCGGCCCCGCCGATCAGGACGTGCGCGAACCCGGCGCGCGCAAGCTGCAATTCAGTGGGCCAATCTGCATCCTTGATGCCTATCTCTATGCGATCCCGGCCGGCAAAGAACCGACGGTATCCTATATCGATGCGCGCCAACCCAGCGGCCAATCGATCGACCGGGCATCATGCATCGCGGCGCTGACCCGGCGAAAAGAGGCGCGTTGACAGCGCATACAAACGCGCTGTGCAATAAACCCATCTCCTTTCCCTGAGCCTGTCGAAGGGCTGTACTTCCTGCTTGGTGGTGATGAAAAGTAAGGTCAGCCCTTCGACAAGCTCAGGGAACGGGAGTTTGCCACGGGTTAGTTTCGATAAGCCGTGGTATCACTTGGTTGCGAGCGTCCCGACTGCCCACTCCGCCGCGTCACGTACTACATCCGAAGCATCTGCACTCAATGCTTTAAGGACCGGTACCAGCGTCAAATCGCCGCTATTTCCCGCCGCAACAGCAGCATTACGCACCAATCTGTCACGCCCGATCCGCTTGATCGGTGACCCTGCGAAAACTTGGCGGAACGCTGGATCATCTAACGCAAGAATATCGCCAAGTTCAGGCGCAGTCAGCTCTGCGCGCGGCGCAAATGCCTTGTTGGCAGCGGCGGCACTGGCAAACTTATTCCACGGGCAAACCGCAAGGCAATCGTCACAGCCATAGATCCGGTTTCCAATCGCAGGTCGAAATTCAACTGGAATTGGCCCTTTAAGCTCGATCGTAAGATAGGAAATACAGCGCCGCGCATCAAGCTGGTAGGGTGCTGTGAACGCGTCAGTTGGGCAGGCGCTCTGGCAGGCAGTACAGCTTCCGCACTGATCGCGGTGCGGCAGATCGGGTTCAAGATCGAGCGTGGTGAATATCGCTCCAAGGAACAGCCAACTGCCATGCTCCGCGCTGACCAGATTGCTGTGCTTGCCCTGCCAGCCGAGCCCCGCCGCTGCCCCGAGCGGCTTTTCCATAACAGGTGCTGTATCGACGAACACTTTGAGATCACCGCCGCCTTGATCGACCATCCAGCGCGCCAATGCCTTGAGCGCCGATTTCACGACATCATGATAATCTTTGCCCTGCGCATACACCGATATTCGGCCGTTCGACCGCGCCGCAGCAAATTCCATCGGATCGACTGCGGGCGCATAACTCATGCCGAGTGCAATAACCGAACGCGCCTCGGGCCAAAGCGATTGCGGGTGTCGGCGTTGCGCCACGCGGTCGGCCATCCACGCCATGTCGCCGTGCTGACCCTCATCAAGCCACACACCGAGCCGTTCACCGGCGATCGGCGACGCTGCGGCCGACGTCACGCCGCAGCTTGCAAAGCCAAGAGCCAGTGCTTGGGCTTTTAACGCTTCTTTGAAACCGGGCTTGTTAAATGACATCGCCCGCCCCTATCACTGGCGGATGCAAAATGGGATAGTGACTGCGTGATTGACGATTGGCCCGTTCGGGCAACTGGCCTCATCAAATATTTTGGAAATGCGCGCGCGGTCAACGGTGTCTCGCTCGCCGTACCGCGCGGCAGCATTTACGGCGTGCTGGGCCCCAATGGTGCTGGCAAGACGACCACACTGCGGATGCTGCTTGGCATCATTGACCCCGACGGCGGTGAACGCAGCGTGCTTGGCTTTTCCAATCCGCGCGACGCGAGCCGACGTGTTGGCTATCTCCCCGAGGAACGCGGTCTTTATCCGGCGATGAAAGCACGTGAAGCAATCGCGTTCATGGGCGCACTGCGCGGTCTCGACTGGGCAGAAGGACGAACGCGCGCTGACACACTCCTCGCAAATGCAGGATTGGGCCACGCTGCACACAGCAAAATTCGCAAGCTTTCAAAAGGGATGGCACAGCTTGTCCAACTGCTCGGATCGATTGTTCATCAGCCCGAACTGATCGTGCTAGATGAACCATTTTCAGGGCTCGACCCGGTTAATCAGGAAAACCTCGAAAAGCTGATCCTTGCAGAGCGTGCGCGCGGCGCAACGATCGTTTTTTCAACGCATGTGATGGGCCACGCTGAACGCATGTGCGACCGGCTCTCGATCATCGCCAAGGGACAAGTTCGGTTTGAAGGAACTGTCAACGATGCGCGCGCGGCGCTGCCAATGCGCGCGCATTATGTGCCGTGCGCGGGCCACGACAAAGTCGCCGCCCTGCTGCCCCCCGATGCGGTGAGTGACGGTACTGGCTGGCGCTTTGCGGTACCAGACGGGGGCGCGGAAAACTTACTCATGACGCTGATCACGCAAGGTCACGGCATCGCCGGGCTGACGATCGAGCGACAAAGCCTGCACGACGCCTTTGTCCGCATCGTCGGGCAGGTCAGCACCGAGGCTGCGGCATGAACCATAGCTTCAAACAGATTTTTGTCATCGCGCGGCGCGATTTTCTTGCGGTTGTTGCGACTCCGACGTTCCTGCTGTTTCTACTCGCACCATTCTTCATGCTCGGCGTGAGTGCGGCGAGCGGCGTTGGCGGCGCATATATGGCGCGTTCGGCAGTGGGGCAACGTCAAGTTGTTGCTATTGCAACACCAGCATTGCAGGCGGAGTTAACGGCACGTGATAACGACGTTCGCACGCGACTATACGCGCCCGAATACGGCCCTACGCCGCTCAAAATGCTTGCGCCAGAACCAGACCTCCGCGTGCAACAGGCCGCACTATTTGCTGACAAATCGATCGAGACCGTCGCGGTCATGACAGGGCCACTGACAGCGCCGCACATTGCCTTCAACGCTGGCGAAGGCCGCGACGCGCGCTATCTCGCTCTGCTTGCCGAGGAAAGCCTGCGCGCTGAACGCCTTGGAAATATGCCTGATGGCGGCCTCAACACAGCCGTCATGACTGAAATCGTCCGCAAAGCGCCGACGCGCAGCAAGCAGCAAACCACGGGATCTGGCACAGTGATCGTCATTTTTATCCTCACGTTAATGCTCGCGAGCCAAGCCGTCGGGATGATGGCCGAAGAGAAGAGCAACAAGGTACTCGAAATTCTTGCCGCTGCAGTCCCGCTTGAGGCTGTCTTTTTCGGCAAGCTGATCGGGCTTTTTGGCGTCGCGCTCATATTCGTCAGTTTCTGGACGATCATGGCGGCGATTGGCATTAGCATCCTGCCGGCAAGCATCGGCCTTGCCAGTTTCACGCCAGTGATCGGACTGCCATTGTACCTCATCCTGTGCGCAGCCTATTTCACGATGGCTTACATGCTGCTTGGCGCCGTGTTCCTCGGGATTGGCGCGCAAGCCTCAACAATGCGCGAAATTCAGATGCTATCGCTCCCAATCACGGTATTGCAGCTTGCAATGTTCGGTCTTGCTTCGGCGAGTGCAAGCAGCCCGGGGAGCGGCGTTTCGCTCGTTGCACAGATATTTCCATTCAGCTCGCCGTTCGCAATGGCTGCGCGCGGGGCGACCGATCCGAGAATTTTGCCGCACCTGCTCGCATTGCTTTGGCAGGCGCTTTGGGTTGGGCTGACGATCTTGGCTGCAACGCGCTTGTTCCGCGCAGGCGTACTCAATTCCGGCGGACAGATCAGCGGAATGTTCAGGCGCAAGCTGCGCAATTAGGGCACTTCTACCTGACGGCACCTTTTGCAAAGAGCTTGGGCACGAGCACAATCGCGCCGAGCAATGGCCAACGCCGTTGCCACGGCTTGATCGCAATGTGCGTTCCGGCGTGGCGATTGATTTTCCATGCGAGATAATCGATCCCGCCCGAAAAAGTCAGGCTCGCCTTTGCGAGTCGCAATATAGTGATAAGCTTGCCGTTGCGACGCAAGTGACTCCAGCGCCGTTCGATCAGTCGTCGATTTCCGACACGTATTTCAGGATGCTCTGCAAGGATCGCTGCGCCAAATCGCACGTAGCGGTCTGGGTCTGCATCGACGATCGAGGCTGATCGATCGGTACGTTCCGCGCGCAGTTCAGCGCGATAGGTGTTCGCAAAACCCGCACGCCAGATTGCAACTGGTGTTTGGTCTGGCGCAATTGGCGCGGCGAGCGAGAAAAGCGTGACGCCGCTCTGCGCAATTGAAGCGATGACGTGCGCGCGGGCAGTGGCGCTATGTACCCACACCAGTCGGCTGGGTTGGGCAAAGCGCGCCCAGACCGAAACGGTTCGGGCATCGGCACGGTTGAGTGCGACAAAGTCTGCTTCGCTTAATACCGCGTATTTGGCAGCCAAGTCGCCGTGCGCAAAAGGAAAGACATTGGGCGGGATTAACCGGTTCGCGGTTGCCAGCCATGCCTTGTCATACGCTTCATCATAATCGGATACGATCAAATAGAAATCGAGCATCAAGCCCTTGAGTTCACGCTGACGCAGGCAAGATCCGTAAAACAGCATCGCGCGCGCGGCGGAACCGTGACGCACCGCGATTGCCGCCGCCATCTCAGTCACACTACTGTCTACAGCCTCGGCAAGTTCGGCTGCGACAAGCGTTTCAATTTCGCTCATGTTGCAAGGTTGAGAAACGATACCGGGTTTGTCGAGCGCAGGACGATCGGTCGCCCCGTGCGCGCGGTAAATTCTTCGCCGTCGAGGATCACACTTGACCGCTCGCTTTCGATGCGGATGACGTCGCCGCGCCCAAGGTGGACGCCGTTTAGCGCTCGATTGCCCAATCGTCCGCTGACACTCGCGATCACCGCGCGGATCAGCGCGATTGGTGAGCGGTCAACGGCCATGAGCTTCAGGCTGCGGATCCCACCGTTTGTCCAACCGCCGTAGAGCATCTTTTCAAGCGTCGTGACGATCAGCACCGCAAGATGAAGATTCGATTGTCCTTCACGGATCAGCGACACCTTAATCGGGCGATGTGCAGGCAGTTTGGATAGCAGTCTTAGCCCAGGGATGAGCGATGCCAGCACAACAAACGCAGCGATAATATGGCTAAGCGAATTGGGCAGGCCCATCGGATAAATGTGATGGCGACAGTAAAGAATTGTATCGGCAAGCCCAGCCCCGCCAAGAAACATGCCGTATACTGGTCGATTGGTCTCATCGCCTTCGCTCAGCGAAATCAGCCCGCGCTCTACAACATGAGGTGTAAGATCACCCTGCGCGATCTTCAGGATGCGTTTCAGCGCCGCAATCGCATCGCCCGACGCACCCAGATCAAGCGCGATCAAATTGGTCTTACCGTTGGGCAAAACCGCAACGGGTGGCGGACATTCACCGAAGTAGTTGCCAATATAAATTTGCGTCAGAATTGTCTGGACGGTGCCATCACCGCCATTTATCACGAGCACACGCGGTTTCACGCGCGCAATCGCCTTCAACGCATCATCGATCTGGCCAATTTCCTCGACCTCATAGTGAAAAACTTCATGATGCGCAGCGCAAAAGCTGCGAATACGCGGCAATATTTCACGATTTCCAGTCGATTTCGGATTTGAAATCAGCGCGACGGAAACCATTAGCGTGCCGCTGACTTCTCTGACGAAGCGGGGGCACCGCCAAAATATTTCAGCCGGATATTGATCGGGACAACACCGTTGCCAACGCGCACGGCAACCTTTTCAGGCGACGGCTTGCGCTTGAACAAGATATCGAACAGCGTGACATGGGGATTGCCCGATGCGCCCGCACCATCAGACCTGCTTGTCTTGCGGTCGCGATTGAAATCGTGCCGTATATCGACCGCATACGTACCTGGGCCTGGCACTTTCATGCAGATTGCGACAGGTCCGCTCGTTGGTGCAGCCAATTCGACCCGCTGGAGCGCGCGCTTCTTGTCAAAATAGCTTGAAGGATCGCCGCCAAAGGTGCGGACGCGAACAAGCCCAACACGGTCTTTCATGCCTTCAACCCGAACAAGGATCGCCGATCCTGTACCGTTTGCGCAAACAGTGGCGTCGGGGCCGATGATCGCCGACGGCTGCGCGGTCACCGATGTCGAAACGCCCGCGAGCAAAAGCGCCATACTCACCGAAAATTTTGACATGACCAATTGACTCCTCACGGCTATAGCCGCTTACACCGCACGGGATTATTCGTGCAAATAGTCATATCGTTCCTCTTTGCGGCGAAAACATGGTCAAACCAGAATCTGTGATCGTCGAGTGCTGAGCGCGACCGACCGTTATCTGGCGCGTTTGATCGCGGTGCCACTCTTTGCGACGTTGATTATCTCGGCGATGCTCCTCGTGATCGACAAGATGGTGCGGCTGTTCGATTTCGTCGTGTCGGAAGGCGGCCCTGTGAGCGTGGTCTGGCGAATGCTGGCCAATCTGCTTCCCGAATATCTGTCGCTTGGCATTCCGATCGGGCTGTTGCTCGGCATCTTGTTTGCTTTTCGTCGTCTCGCACTGTCATCCGAACTTGATGCGCTTCACTCGGTCGGGCTGAGTTATGGCCGGTTGCTGCGCGTGCCCTATGCCTACGCCGTCGCGCTTGCGCTCATCAATCTCGGGATCGTTGGCTATGTTCAGCCATACGCGCGCTATGCTTATGAGGGGCTGCGCTTTGAGCTGCGCTCAGGTGCGCTTGGCGCATCGATTAAAGTCGGCGAGTTTACCAAGCTTGGCAAGAACATGACGTTGCGGATCGAACAAAGCGCTAATCAGGGGCGCGAGTTAGCGGGTATTTTCGTAATGGCGCGCGACAAACAGGGCAAAACGCTTGCTGTCACCGCGCGAACAGGCACTTTCCTTGCCACCGACGATCCCGACACGATTATCTTTAGACTTCAGAACGGCGTGCTGGTTCACAATGCGCCGGAATTCAAGGCGCCGCGTATCTTGAGCTTCACGAGCCATGATCTACCGATTGATCTGCCAAAGATTGAAAATTTCCGAGGACGCGGTGGTGGCTTTCTTGAACGGACGATACCCGAACTCGTCCGTGTTGGCGGGGACAAAAACGTCACAAAAATGCAGCGCAACGAGGCGCGCGCCAATTTCCATTTTCGGCTGGTTGAGGTTGCAATGATGATGCTCTTGCCCTTGCTCGCAATTGCGCTGGCAGTGCCACCCAAACGATCAGCATCGGCACTTGGCGTTTTTCTGTCGATTGTGATGGTCGTCGCCTATCACAAGATCAACGAATACGCGCAGAGCATGGGTGCGCTTGGCCGGCTAGACCCGTTCTTCGCGCTATGGCTGCCGTTTCTCGCGTTTGCTGCGCTGATTTGTTACATGTATTACATCATCGCACATGTACCCGGCGGGCAACCAATTGGCGCGCTTGAAGTTGGCTTTGCCAAAATTGGCAAATCAATCCGCCAACTGCTTAATCGCAACCGCCAGATCGAAGACGAGGTGGCGGCATGACCAGCAACTTTTTCCCGTCGCGGATCATCACGCTCTATATGGCGCGGATGTTTTTTGTCCGGATTTGCGCGATCCTCTTTGCGCTCGCACTCGTGCTTCAAACGCTCGATTTGCTAGGCGAATCGGGTGATGTTCTTGCTTACCCGGGCAATAGCAGCGCGCAAGTGTGGACCTATGTTTCACTGCGTTTGCCGCAGATTATTTCTCTGTTTCTTCCATTTTCGGTACTCCTTGCCACCGTGGTGACGCTTGCGACACTCAACCAGAATAGCGAAGTCGTATCGATGAAGGGGGCTGGGCTTTCAGCACATCAGGTGCTTGCCCCGCTTATCGTGACCAGCATGTTTGTTGCACTTGGATCATTCGTGTTCAATGATCGCATCGTATCGCGCGCCACAGCAACGCTGTCTCGCTGGCAGAAAGTTGAGTATGCGCCGATCCCGAGGAATGTAAAAAGCCAGTCAAACGTCTGGGTACGCGACGATAACTACCTGATCCACGCTGAAACGGCGATGGGACGCGGTGCAGCCGCCCGGTTGAGTGATGTGAGCGCTTATGAGCGACAGAACGACGAACTCATCGCGATCATCCGTGGAGATTCGGCTATTCCAATCGCCAGCGCACTTGAAATCGACAACGCAACGCGGTTCGATGTGATGAGCGGCAAAGTGGAACGGATTGGCAAAATCCGTATCGGTACTAACATCCAGCCCGAACAGTTCACGCTTGCCAGCGTTGACGCTGATAGTCTGAGCTTTTCCGAACTACGTAACGCCATCACCGACCTCAAAAATGCCGGGCGGCCGACGGTCGCGATAGAATCAGGACTGTGGCACAAAATTTCAGGGCCATTGTCGAGCGTGCTGATGCCGCTGCTCGGTGCCGTTGCGGCATTTGGTATCGCGCGATCGGGTCGGTTATTTTTTCGCGCAGTGATCGGAATGGGGCTGGGTTTTGCCTATTTCGTTGGCGACAATTTCGGACTCGCGATGGGCAATCTGGGTGCTTACCCGCCACTGCTTGCCGCATGGGGGCCATTTCTGCTGTTCCTGCTGATAGGTGAAACGGTATTGATCCAGACCGAGGAATAGAGCTTCGACCACGATGACTTTAAGTTGCAACTCCTCCGTTCGTGTCGAGCCCATCGACTTCGCTCAGGATAAACTTCGGCCAAGTGGCCGAAGTCGAGACACTTGCACGCGCTGCACATCCCTCGACTTCGCTCGGGACAAGCGGTTCAACTTAACGTCATCCTGCTCTAGCGGCGCTTCCGCAACGTGTTGCCAATCAGCCGCGTGACCAGCCCGGGCAGGCCATCGTAGCTGCCCTTGTGATAATGCGAGTCAATCGGCAACGCGGCACTCAGGCGGCGGTGCGCCTCACCCAGACCGTGATAGGGCACGCCGGGCAGCAAGTGGTGGATCGCGTGATAACGCAATCCCACCGGGGCCCAGAGAGCCGGCAACAGCGACGGCGGAGGCACATTGACGCTGTCAAGGAATTGCGCCGTAACCGTGATCACCTCGCCGTCATTATCCCATAAATGGGCGACAAGCGTGCGCACTTGATTGAGGACGATCGTGCCCGATGCAATCGCGAGCGCGGTTAAAAATCCTGCGAGTGGAATGAACCCAGTTGCGACGCCTGCGATCAGCGCAATTGCCCAAATCGAAGCCGCAGTTTCCTGAACGATCCAGTTACGGCGCAGTTCACCCTCAGCGGGCTTGCGGCGAAAATCGGGATTGATCAGCAGCCCTGAATAACGCTCAACAACGATCCGGCGCAGCGGCGGGATCAGCATCGATAACGGCGCAAGTACGGCAAACCGTACCAGCAGCGCGATCGGCGCGAGCGCTGAAACGAGTACGAACAGCGGGACAGTCCACGGCTTCATACGTGCTAAAGGCAGATATTCGGGATCTTCAGCGGTGCCGTAGCGCGTGCGGGCATGATGCAGATTGTGCAGCCCCTCATACATGAACGACGGCACGAGCAGTGGCACACCGATCAGCATGTTCCAGACCAGCCGGAACCCCGGCACAGCACTATGCTTGATGTGGGTGAGTTCGTGAATGAAGCTGCCAGCACGGTAGAGCGCGAAAACCGCAACAAACGCCGCGAGAAGTGCAATCGCGGTCGTATCACTTGTCACAGCCACGGCGAGCGCGCCGTAACCCAGCATCGCCGAAGCTACAAAATCCAACCAATAAATCAGCGGCTTTGGCGCGTTCAAATCACGCGTCAGTTCGGCTGCGGCACGCAGCATCGCCATATCGTCGGCAATCCTGTTCGGTACGCGTTGATCTGCTCCTGCCATATTACGGGCTTCAATCATGGTCACATTGGAAAGCGTAGACGAATTCATAATGCAGCCTTAACCAGATTTTCATGGCAAGATGATGGCAACGCAGACCGCCATCTTCCTTGACAAGCCAAACAAAAGCAAGAACATCCGGCCGCTTGCCTGTCCCGGGTTTGAACATGGATTTTGCCAATGCCCAACGATAAGATAATCATTCGTCGCGTCACAAACAAGGCAGACCGCAAAGCATTCGTCGCGCTGGCTTACCGGATTAACGCCGCAGACCCCAATTGGGTTCCGCCGATCAAGGACGAAGTGTACGGCCTGATCACCCCTAGCAAAAACCCGTGGTTCGAACACGGCGAAGCACAGCTATTCCTTGCCGAGCGCAACGGCCACGTCGTTGGCCGTATATCAGCGCATATCGATCATTTGGCGCAACTCCGTTCGCCCGCAATCGGGCTTGGCCCCGGAACAGGCAATTGGGGTTTGTTTGAGGCGGAAGACGAAGCGGTTGCCACCGCTCTGATTGCCGAGGCTGAGAACTGGCTGCGCGGCAAGGCCATGACGCGTGTACTCGCGCCGATCAGCCTTTCAATCTGGGATGAGCCTGGACTTTTGACGCAGGGGTTTGATCATCCGCCAACGGTTATGATGGGGCACAACAGCGCGGCCTATCAGGGCTGGATCGAGGCACGCGGCTATGCCCATGCCAAATCGCTGCGCACCTGGGCACTCGATATTGTCAAACCCTTCCCCGAGCTTGTCCAGCGCATCATTGCATCGGGCCAGCGCAACCCCCGCATCAAAATTCGCCATGTCGACAAAACGCATTTTGCTGAAGAGGCCGCGATCATTCTTGGCATACTCAACAATGCGTGGGACGATAATTGGGGCACCGTTCCGCTCACCGCATCCGAAATTGCCTATGTCGGCAAGAAGCTGAAACCAATGGTTTACGAAGACCTGATCATGGTCGCCGAGGTTGAGGGTGAACCCGTGGCCTTCATGATCACGCTGCCTGATCTCAACGAAGCGCTGATCAAGATGGATGGCAATCTGTTTCCGTTCAACTGGGCGAAGCTGCTTTGGTGGCTACGCGCGCCAAAAGTAAAAACGATGCGCGTGCCGTTGATGGGTGTTGTCAAACGGCTGCAATCATCGCGGTTGGCAAGCCAGCTCGCTTTCATGATGATCGATGAGATCCGAAATCGTGCAGTTCGTAATTTCGGCGCGACGCGCGGAGAGATCGGCTGGATCCTTGATGATAACCAGGGAATGAACGCAATCGCCGACACAATTGGGAGTACGGTCAACAAAAGCTACACTGTTTACGAAAAGCGACTTTGAAGGGTCGAGAACGGGCTCAACCCAATTCAATCCATGTTGCGGCATGGTCACTCGCCTTTTCGCGCAACCGGTGATCCTTGTCGACGCCCGCATTTTTGAGGCGATCGGCGGCCTCAGGGCTGAGCATTAAATGGTCAATGCGAAAACCGGAATTGCGCTGGAGTGCGCCCGCCTGATAATCCCAGAATGTCCACGGCGGATCATCGGGGAAGCACATCAGTAATGCGTCGGTCCAGCCTTGCGCACCTAGCCGTCTAAACGCCGCGCGGCTGCCCGGCTGCATCAGCGCGTCATCGGCCATGCTGCGCGGATTGGCGATGTCGGCATCGGTCGGGATTACATTGAAATCACCCGCCAGCACTGCCGGGATTTCGAGCGCCAACAATAGCGCCGCGCACGTGTTGAGCCGTTCCATCCACCGCAGCTTGTAGTCAAATTTTGGCCCCGGTTGCGGATTGCCGTTGGGGAGGTAAATACTCGCGACCCGCAACCCGTGAACATCAGCCTCGATATAGCGGCTCATCTCATCCTCAGGCTCACCGTCGAGCCCCTTGCGCACCAGCACTGGTTTGGCACCACGCGCGAGGATTGCGACGCCGTTGAAACCCTTTTGACCGTGCCATACGGCACCGTAACCCGCCGCTTCGATTTCGTCGACAGGGATCGTTTCATCGCTGCTTTTCAACTCCTGAAGGCAGACAATATCGGGTTTGGTGTCGTCCAGCCATTCGATCAGTCGCGGCATGCGCGCCTTGATGCCGTTGACGTTATAAGTCGCGATCCGCACTAAACCGAAAAGCTCGCGCCGCAGCCACAGCCCGATGCCGCGTTGGGATTGGTCACTTTGAAAGCCGCGCCGCCAAGCGATTCGACATAGTCAACCGCGCTGCCCTCAATCAAATCAAGACTGATGTTATCAACGACCAATTGCACACCGTCCTGCTCGGTGACGCTGTCATCAGCCTCGACGCTATCCGACAGACCGAACCGGTATTGAAAACCAGAACAGCCACCGCCCTCAACCGCAAGTCGCAAAATCGCTGGCTTGCCAAGTTTGGTGGCGATCACCGCGACGCGCGCGGCAGCGGACTCTGTTAGGGCAACCGTCATAATGTTCAGATAGGGATGAAGTCGTCGTCCCGCAACCGGCTGGCTATTTCTTGCCTTCGATTGGTCCGCCCATCGCAACGGCTCCTGAACGGCGCTGCATTGCAACCAGATAATCCGAGCTTTGCAGGAACGGGATCGGATTGACGGCGCGCCCATCGATACGGACTTCGTAATGAAGGTGGTTACCCGTCGAACGACCCGTGGAACCCATCAGCGCGATCAATGTGCCGCGCTTGATCCGCTGGCCTGGCGTCACGAGGATCGATGAAAGGTGGCCGTAGCGGCTTTGGATGCCGCGGCCATGCTCGAGCTCGACGAGATTTCCATAGCCGCCGATGCGGCCGGTACGGCCCACAACAGCATCTGCTGTGGCATAAATTGGCGTGGCATAGGGGCCGGGGATGTCAACACCGGCGTGCATTGCAGCACCGCCGCGAAACGGATCGGTGCGGATACCAAAATTGCTGGTGAACGCCATCGATTCAACCGGGCGGGCCGATGGGATCGCAACGCTGCCTGCTTGCAACTTGTCGAGACGCTTCCACGTATTGAACAATGTGCGAAACTGCGGATCAGCCTGTTTTGATGTTGCGACAGCGGCACCCGCTTCGATGACGGGTTCATACGGGCCACCGACGCCAGTCAACGCATCGCCCGAAATGCGCGATGGTGAGATACCAAGCTTGCTGACGATAAGCGCTGTGTTACGGTAACGCGACTCGACTGCGCTTTGTACCATGCTGGCCATTGCGCGCTGGCTGCTGTCAACGCGGTTAAACAAAGCCGCGACATCAGCTGCTGCAGGATTATGCGACGACGATGATGCGGGGATCATCGCGCCAAGCTTTGCTGGATCGCCTTCATCTTTGAGCAGCGATGCAAGAAACGCCTGACGCGCTTCAAGACGTTGCGCATGGCGCTGCGCTTCGCCTTTGATCGCGACAACATCGGCCTGAAGCGAAGCCACGCGCGCTTCCATTTTGGCAACGTTCGCGCGCTGTTCGGCAACGGAACTAATGGCATGTGAGATTGTTGAAACACCAAGGGCAAATTGGACAAGCCCAAGCGACGCGATGAACAATGCAATCACCGCGACGATAGCGAATCCGGTCTGCGTTTTTTGGGATAAATGAAGGCGGCGCATATCATTGCCGTCATGGAAAAATATTTCTTTTGCGCGAAACATACGCATCATGCGTGACACAATGCTATTGCCTTCGAAAACGTCTACCAAAATCATTTTAGTCCCCAACAACCCGCTCGTGTCATCCGGGCTATCTCTAGGCGGCCCGCTGCACTTCCGAATATGCCATTGCGGGTGTGATCGCCGTCACGCAAGTCTAAGTTGTTAACCTTGGGTTCAACCGCGCCAACCGCACGGTGAGTTGAAATGATCGGTCAGAAATCGATTGCAGCAATTGGCACGAAGCGAGCCGAATCGTCGACAACGTGCGATTTGTTAGCGCCGCACACGATCCAAGTGTTTGATACGAATCGATATTCATCCGCCGCTATGGTCAGATGCCCAGCGGGTATCGTTTCACCGCGTCGAGCGCGTCCAGTTCTGCATCCAGCTTAGCACTTCGCTATACCATTGCAGGCTGTTTTTGGGTTTCAATATCCAGTGATTTTCGTCGGGAAACATGACCAGTCGCGACGGAATGTTAAGCCGCTGGAGCGCGGTAAATGCGCCCAATCCTTGCGAATATGGGATGCGGAAGTCTTTTTCGCCGTGCAGAACAAGCATGGGTGTCTGCCATTTGTCGACGCGTGTCACGGGATTCCACTTTTCATATTCTTGCGGAAAGGCAAAATAGGGGCCGCCGTGCTCCCATTCATCGAACCAAAGCTCTTCGGTTTCATATGCCATTGCGCGTGCATCGAACACACCGGCGTGATTTACGAGGCACTTGAAACCATCGGGCCAGTTGCCCGCGATCCAATTCATCATATAGCCGCCATACGAGCCACCCGCGGCACAGGCGTTCACGGTATCCGCCCAAGCAAATTTGGCCTTCGTCGCGGCAAGCCCGGCGCGCAGATCGGCGAGTGGTTTGCCGCCCCAATCCTTGTTGATCGAATCGGTGAACGCCTGTCCGTGACCCGTCGAGCCGTGAAAATCGACCATCACCGGCGCAAAGCCAGCGCCTGTAAACACCGACGGATTCCAGCGATACGACCAGCTATTGCCAAACGTCCCCTGCGGCCCGCCGTGGACGAGCATCGCAACGGGCGCTTTCGCACCATCAGCCAGCCCCGCCGGTTTGAGCGCATAGGCCCAGACAATATCACCGTTCGCACCCGCAAAGCTGAACTTGACGGGCTCGGCAAAATCAACGCCAGCTAGCTTGTCTGCGTTGACCACCGTGAGCTGAGTCGTACCCTTGGCATCAATCCGGTAAAGATTGGCGGGCTTGATTAGACTGCTGAGCGCAACGATCGCGCCGCCTTGAGCGATCGGAAGTGCTGTCGCCACCGATCCGTCGCCGCTCAACCGTGTTGCCTTGCCGGTGGCAAGTTCGATGCGGAAAAGCGCATTGTCGAAATTGTCTTCAGCCGTCACCAGCAGGCTCTTGCTATCCACGCTCCACGCAATCGAACCTGCCGAAAAATCCCATTTCGCCGTCAGCGCGGTTGTCGCACCCGTCTTCAGGTTGCGAAGCTGGATCACCATTCGGTCGGCTTCATAACCCGCACGCGCCATCGCGCCGTAAGCGAGCCATTTGCCATCGGGCGATGCGGCGGGCAAATTGTCTGTACCTTTGTTCGTTATTGTCAGATTTGTCGGCGGTGCGCTTCCGTCCGCCGGAGCCATGAAAATATCGAGGTTTGTTGATGTGGCCTCGATCCGCCCTGCCTCACGCAGCGCAAAGAAGATTGCCTTGCTGTCGGCGCTCCATGACAATTCTTCGGAACCACCCATTGGCTTGGACGGCGTATCGCCCACCAGATTACGCGCAATCGCGACGCCCTCACCGCTCGCCTTGCCATCGACGATTGGCATCACAAACAATTGCGATCGCTCGCCGTTCGCCCAGCTATCCCAGTGGCGCACGAACAATTGGTCGTAAGTGCGTGCGCTGCCCGCACCCGCATCCTTGGTCGCAGTTGTTTGCGCCAAAGTGACAGCACCCGGCTTGCGATCGGCCCACACGAGCAGATGGCTGTTATCGGGAGATAGTTTGAAGCCTGACAAGCCTTTCGCGCCGCTTGTTACCGCAGATGCAGCACCGCCACCAATTGCAATGCGCCACACCGCGCTGTCATCACCGCCAAGATCGGTCATGTAATAAACGAACTTGCCGTCGGCGGAGAATGCCGGGGCGGTTTCGTTGGCAGCCGACTCGGCGATTAACTTCTGCGGGATCGCGCCCTTTTGCGCCAGATCGAGCCGCCAGATATCGGTACGCCCGCGATTTGCGGCAAGATCGGTTTCACGCTGTTGCCAGACCAGCCAGCGTCCATCGGGCGAAACCGCAGGATCGGAAACACGCGAAAGCGAAACAAGATCGGCGGGGGTCATCGGACGCGCAAGTGCTGGCGTGCCGTACGAAAGTGCGAGGAGGCTCGCTGAGATGAGATATTTCATTGGGCGAAGATGATACAATGGTGCGCCGTGCGCAAATGGATTCTATCATCCTGCGACATATCGGATCAGCTTGACCCGCTGCCCGCGATCAAGTGGTTGACCCGGTTCTAACGCATTGAGCATCAGGAACTGCGCAACCGGGTTGTCGCTGGCCATTGTCCGCGCTGCGCTTTCCACTGTCGCGCCAGACACGACTGTACCCACGTCGATGACACGCGCGCGCAGGGTGCGCACCTGAGCGTCATCAAGCAGGTGGAACGATGCAAATAGCGCGTCAAGCGCCTGAGGCGCTGGCTTTGAACCTTGCGCGATAATGAAGTGATAGATTGCGCCGTCAGCGCCAGCATAGGCGGCGATGCGCAGTTCGGCAGTGCCTTGCTGCGCCGCGACAGAAACGGGAACTACAATCGTCTCGATTCCGTTGACGACGCCAGCGCGTGCAGGCCCGACCTTGGCTGGCGATTGTTTGACGATTTGCGCAATCAGTCCCTCAACATAGGACGCAAGCGACCGCCCGCCCGAAGCGCCACCACCAAATTCGCCGCGAATGCCGTCGGGCCCTTCAAGCAAAATCGCCTGCGGGCTGTTGGTCAACGTGAAGCCTTCGGGCGCTTCAAAGCCAATCCGCATGATCGGGTGCGCAAAGCGCCGACCAATCACGAAACCCTGTTCAGGGTCATCGCCGAACAACATGCCGTCAAGCGCATTCAGATAACGGTCGGCGAATTCCTTATCATTGCCATTGCTATCCCCCGTCGCCTCGGCAGCACGCACGGCGCGTTTGATGCGATTGTCGGTGAGCGGATGGGTTCGCGCCCATTCGGGCATACTTCGCGCCGGATCAGAGCCGCGAGTAAGCGCCTGAAAGCGCTCCTGCCGCGACAGCGCGCTCAGCATTTCGGCCTCTTCATAGGGGTCATAGCCTGCCGCAATCATCGTTTTCAGCCCAAGATCGTCGGCCTCATATTCTTGCGAACGTGAGTAACGCAGCGTGAAAAATGTCGCCGCCTTTCCCGCCATCTGCGTAAGGCGATCACTGCCGGTGATCAGCGCAATCGCAAACACACTCAACTGCCCGATCAACGAACGATTTTGCTGTCGCCCCGAATGATTGGCGAGAATATGACCGAGCTCATGCGACATCACCGAAGCCAGTTCGGCTTCAGAATTGACAATGCTCAGCAGCCCGCGTGTCACGTAGATATAACAACCCGGCACCGCAAACGCATTGACAACATCACTATTAACAAGCGTGAATTTACATTGCCCGCCAAGACCCGCCTTTTGCGCGAGACCGTCACCGAGCTGTGCGACATAAGCCGATTGCGGCCCCGAATAGGCACCGCCAAATGCGGCGAGCAATTGCGGATGTTGTTCCGCGCCAAGCGCTTTGTCGTTGTCGTCAATCGCTGGATTGCTGGTATCGGGCGCGCTGTTGCACGACATGAGCGCCAACAAAGAGAAGCTCGCTGCAGCGGATCTCAGATATGAACGGTGAGGCATATATGCACCCGACTACCGGCAATCAGATGTGAATGCCAGTGGAACCGGCGGGCGCACATGCGCATGGTTACGCGCGCTATTTCTCAGATTCCATTGTGACCGCAACATTGCCATTCGCGCTGAGGCGCACCGTGCCGTTTTCGACGTCAGCGATCAGCCCACCGTCAATATAATGGTGATGGCCTTCGTGCGAACCTTCGCCGCTGTCCAATTTGGTCAGCTTGATCCGTTTTCCTTCTACCCTGTCAACGGTTCCAACATGGACGCCGTCCGCGCCAATCACTTCTGCATGTTCCTTGATAAGCGAAAAATCGACCATTATCATTCCTTTCAGTCCGTGCCTGATTAACGCGCGGCGGGCGATTTAGTTGCATGGCGCGGACGCAGGGCGGCGTGAAAGGTGGCATTGCATATGCCAATGGCGGAGACGGCGAGATTCGAACTCGCGGTAGCGATTACTCGCTACGACGGTTTAGCAAACCGTTGGTTTCAGCCACTCACCCACGTCTCCTGAACCAATGTGGCGGCAAGCCACGCGCTATAGCGAGGGAGTTCGGATCGATCAACAGGCGGTTTGCCTCTGATGTCGATTTTGGTTTTGGGCAAAATGTTCCCGCGCTTTGCCCGTCTGGCGCAAAATCGACTCGCTTCGTCGCGGTGATCGGTGCGCCGTGTTGCGGGCGTTCAGCTTTACGATTCTAGACAGTGGGTTGGCGCACGTCCGCGCGATTGAAAGGCCGTTCGATAATGAGTTTGCTTCAGCGCCCATTGGCCGCCACCGCGCGGTGGATCGCAACTTTTGGCCTGTTGATTGCGCCGGTCGCACATGCGCAGATCACATCGGTCGATCCGAATTCGGCGCTTGGAAGCCGTGCCGCCTCAGCTCAAGTCGCGGCACAGTCCACCCCGCCAGCAAAACCAACGCCGCCATCCGAGGATATTAACGCCGATCTGACGACCGCTGATGACGCAACGGTCGCTGCGCCGGATGTTGCGGCACAAGCGCCCGCGCCGGGCGGAAAAACGCAGACATTTCGCCGTGACGATCTGATCGGAGCCGCTGAAGGCGTGTTTGGCAAAGGCGCCAAGGGGCTTGGCGAGCTGATGGAAAAGATTCTCAAGGATCAAGGCGAGCCCAACGGCTATATCGCCGGCCGCGAAGCATCGGGCGCGTTCGTCGTCGGCCTGCGCTACGGATCAGGTACGCTGACGCACAAGGTTGAAGGACAACGCCCGGTTTACTGGACGGGGCCATCGGTCGGCTTTGACTTCGGCGGCGATGCGGCGAATGTGTTCGTCCTTGTCTACAACCTCTATGACAGCCAGGATCTCTACAAGCGGTTCGCGCAAGTTGAAGGCCGCGCCTATTTCGTTGGCGGACTATCAGCGACCTATTTGCGACGCGGAAACATAGCGATGATCCCGATCCGGCTCGGCGTTGGTGTCCGGCTCGGCGCGAATGTCGGCTATATGAAATTCAGCGAAAAATCCCGTTGGCTGCCGTTTTAGGCTTTGACCAATCCGATTTCGATCAGCCGCTGTTGCAGAAAGGCGTCGGCGGTGATCGGTTCGGGATGAAGGTCGGGATGGTCAGCGTCGATGCAACCGGGCAGCGTCTTGATTGGAAAGTCTGACGCAAGGTGCAGGAAGAACGGCATCGAATAACGCGCGATGTGGCGACGCTCGGGCGGCGGATTGACAACGCGGTGCGTCGTTGACGGCAGGCGGTGGTTGGTCAGCCGCTGGAGCATATCGCCGACATTGACCACAATCGCACCCTGCGGCGGATCAATCGAAAGCCACTCACCGTCATGACCGAGCAGTTGCAGCCCCGCCTCTTCCGCCCCGAGCAAAAGCGTGATGAGATTGATATCCTCATGCGCGCCCGCGCGGATACCGTCCGCAGTTGGCGAGATTGGCGGATAGTGAAGCAGGCGCAACACTGAATTGCCATCGCGTACTGGCGCTTCAAACCAGTCAGGCGCAAGATCAAGATAGAGCGCGATCGCCGATAACAGCCGCGCACCCGCCTGATCAAAAGCCGAATAGAGCGCTGTCAAAGTGTCGCGAAAGCCCGGCACGCCGTCGGGCCAGACATTATCGGGCATATGATCGCGAAAGCGGTGCCCCGGCGTCAGATCGCGCCCGACATGCCAGAATTCCTTCTGATCATGCGCCACCGCATCTTTGGCAATCTCGATCCCGAACGGTGTGTAGCCTCGCGCGCCGCCGCTGCCTTCGATATGATAAGCGCGCTTCTGCGCAACCGGCAGCGCGAAAAAGGCGCGAGTGCAGGCCAAAGCGCGCTCGACAAGTACGGGATCAACGCCGTGATCAGTGATGACCGCAAACCCGCACTGCGCAAATGATGCACCAAGTCTGGCCGCAAAACGCTCTGGATCGTGGTCGCCATCTGACAATGCGAGCGGAACTACCTGACCCATAAACGCCTTTACTCGCCGACGACACTGAGCAGTTTGGGTTCTGATTGTCCCGAGCCTGCACGGTGCGCCACGCGGCCGTCGACTTGCGCGCCGGTCTCGATTGAAACGTTGTCATACGCAAGATCGCCGCTAATCCGCGCCGATTTTTCAATCGTAAGCGTCGACGCGCTGACGGTGCCGTCAACCGTCCCGCCAAGTGTCGCGCGATCAGCCACGATGTTGCCCCGCACACGTCCGCCCGAACCAAGCGTCAGCGTTTTGCACGCCACGTCGCCGTCGACGACACCGTCAAGATGGATATCACCACTGCCGCTGATATTGCCAGTCACCGTCACCTCGCTGCCGATAAACGATAGCATCCCGCCACCCTTTTTCGCGCCCGCAGACGTTGCATTGCCTTTGCTCTCGTTTGATCCCCATGCCATCACCGCGACTCCCGTGCGTTTGTTATCGTGCTGATCTAATTGCAAACGAGGCGAACGGCAATCGGCAACCGATCTAGATAAGCCCGCCGCCCAGCATCAGGCGGCCAACACCGATCACGATCACGACGATATTGAGATTGCGCCCGGCATTGCGCGATGACATCGCACCAATCGCCAGCCCGACGACCGCAATCGGGATGATCACCCAATTCGCCCAGCCAAGCAGTGGAATGAACGCCGGTACCAGAAGCAGCAGCGCAAGGAATCCGATGATGATCGAAACGATGTTGAGCATCAACATTATGTCGGCGTGCGCGGTGCGCAATTCAAGGGGTAATTGCCAAAGCTAAACAGCAGTGAATGCGAACGGCGTCAGCCCGCGCTCGCGTTCGTTAAAGACAAGCGCGCGGCCCGCTGGCGGTGCGCTCCGCTGCGGGCAATCGGGGCGCGTACAGGCCGAACAACCCAGACCAATCGGGGTTGCCTCACCGCGCCTCAAGTCGATGCCGCGCGCCGAGGCGAGCGGTGAAGCCAGTTCTGCTGATAACCCAAGGCCGATTGCAAATTCGGCGCGGATGCCACCAGCGCGCCCACCCTGTGGCTGTACCGTGCGCGCGAGCGAGAACCAGCGACTGTCATCTTCTAACACGACAAGCTGAGTGATCAGGCGGCCGGGCGTCGAAAATGCCTCATGCACGCGCCACAACGGGCATCGCCCTTCGCTTTCAACGAGCGGCGAATTGCTCGCGCCGCTATGCCGTTTCGATGCCTGCCCTGCGCGATCGATCCGCAGCATGAAAAACGGCAGCCCGCGCGCGCCGACGCGCTGTAACGTCGTGAGCCGGTGCACCACCTGTTCAAACCCCGCGCCAAAGCGCCGCTGGAGCAGCTCGACATCATAGCCGGTCGATTCGCACGCCCGCAAAAACCGCGCGTAGGGCATCATCAACGCAGCGGCGAAGTAACTCGTCAGGTGGCGACGAAACAGCCGCTCGGACGCACGCTCGGCAAAATCACCGCCGCGCACGAGCGCGTCAATCTCGTCCTTGGCTTCAAGCTGCGCCAATTGATACGCGGCGGCAAAGGTGCGCGACGCCGGATCGAGCAATTCGGACAACTGGAGTTGACGCGCGTGGAGATCAAGGCGGCGCAAACTATCGGGCATCACATCGACGGGCAGGATGCGGATCGAAAGCCGGTGGCGCACGCGCAGCCGCTCATCCATCGCTGCGTAGAGCGCGGTTGACCCCAAACGCAACTCATCGGCGAGCGTTTCGGCAGCACGATCAAGATCAGCGAAGTGATTACGCCACCGTTCAATCTCACGCCTCGTCGCGGCGATCATGTCATTTTGAAGCGGCACACCGCTTGAGACACCACGATCAAACAGCCGCGCAAACGCCTCAGACGCGTCGGGCGCAGACGCGATCCAATCCTCTAGCTGTGCGCGGTCAATATTCAGGTCAGCAAACATCGGGTCGGCAAGCCGCCGTCGCAACGCTTCGGCCCCGCCACCAGGTACCGTTCCTGCTAGGCTGCGCGGATCGAAATCGAACCGCTCGGCAAGGCGCAGCATCAGTGCAGCGCTCAGTGGGCGCTGGTTTGCCTCAATCAGATTGAGGTAAGACGGCGACACATCTAGCGCCTGCGCAAGCCCGGCCTGCGTTAGCCCCGACGCGCGACGCAACCGCCGCACCGCATGTCCTGCAAAAAGTTTATCAGCTGCCATAGTGCTATTTGTCATGATATTTACAACATTACAATCATTAACGCGTTCCGGGCGACATAATCACACGAAAAATGACTGATTTGAATCGCATAATGGCGTGTTTTGCTCGAACACGAGGTAGAAATTGCAAAGGAATACACAAATGTCATATCAAGCCGAAATCAAACAGCTCGGTGCGCTCATGCAGAGCAAGGGCGGCTCATGGGGCGGCATTGATGCCGAATCGGTTGCGCGGATGCGTTTGCAGAACCGTTTCCAGACCGGACTTGATATTGCGCGCTACACCGCTGCGATCATGCGTGAAGATATGGCCGCCTATGATGGCGATTCGAGCCAGTACACCCAGTCGTTGGGTTGCTGGCACGGCTTCATCGCGCAGCAGAAGATGATTGCGATCAAGAAGCATTTCGGCACAACCAAGCGCAAATATCTCTACCTATCGGGCTGGATGGTTGCCGCGCTGCGTTCGGACTTTGGCCCGCTCCCCGATCAATCGATGCACGAAAAAACCAGTGTGCCGGCGCTGATCGAAGAGCTTTACACATTCCTGCGTCAAGCCGATGCACGTGAACTGAGCCTGTTGTTCCGCGACATCGACGCCGCGCGCGCCGCTGGTGACAGCGCGAAAGAAACCGACCTGCTCAATCAGGTTGAAAATTACCAGACGCATGTCGTGCCAATCATCGCTGATATCGATGCAGGCTTTGGCAATGCCGAAGCAACCTATCTGCTCGCCAAGAAGATGATCGAAGCGGGTGCCTGCGCGCTCCAGATCGAAAATCAGGTTTCGGATGAAAAGCAGTGCGGCCATCAGGACGGCAAAGTTACCGTACCGCATGAAGACTTCCTCGCGAAGATTCGTGCCTGCCGCTATGCCTTCCTCGAACTCGGCGTCGAGGACGGCATCATCGTCACGCGCACCGATTCGCTTGGTGCCGGCTTGACCAAACAGATCGCGATCAGCAATGCGCCGGGCGATCTCGGCGATCAATATAACAGCTTCCTCGACTGCGAAGAGATTGACGCGGCAACCGCGCGCAACGGCGATGTCATCATTAACCGCGATGGCAAGATGATGCGCCCCAAACGCCTGCCAAGCAACCTGTTCCAGTTCCGCCCCGGCACGGGTGAAGATCGCTGCGTGCTTGATAGCATCACCAGCCTCCAGAACGGCGCTGATCTGCTGTGGATCGAAACCGAAAAGCCCCATGTCGAGCAGATCGCGGGAATGATGGACCGCATCCGCGCCGTCGTTCCCGATGCCAAGCTTGTCTATAACAACTCACCCTCGTTCAACTGGACGCTCAATTTCCGTCAGCAAATCTATGATGCGATGAAGGCCGAAGGGCT
>JAYVVW010000148.1:0-6047 GCA_043786595.1 Sphingomonadales bacterium
CATTCAGCGCATCGGCAACGGTTGCAATTTGATTGGTCATCTTCATCTCCGGCTAGCGAAACTGTTATAACCCGCGATTAGCGCGAGAGTTGCAGCGGATGCGAATGATTAACTTCGTTCAGCGTGATCGGACGATTAAATCAGCCGCAGCGCAATGACGCCGAGCCACAGTCCTGCAAATGTGAGCATGATCGCGGCGATTTTACGCAAGATCGCAAGCGGCATCGCAAACGGCCATTCGATGAACAAAATAATGGGAGGCACAGCCGCGACCATCACCGCTGCAAATCCTGCGGCAAGCGTCAGTTCAGGCGCATTGGCACGCGCGGCGAAGGCGAAAACAATGAACTGGCTCGCATCGGCAAATTGGACGCGGACAAAGCGCAGCAGGCTTGTGAAAAATGGCCGCGTTGTCGCCAGATCGCGTTCGCCCTTGACCCGAAAGAGCATCGGCACACCGGCAAAGACAAGCGCCAATCCGGCGAGTAGCGTCCGTGCCTCAAATGTGACCATCGTTGCAACCAGCCGCCCGCCAATCGCACCCACGGCAAGGCTGATCACAGTTGCAATCGCGAGTGCGATGACCGTTTTTGCCGACCCTTTGAACTGATGGCCTAAATGATGCGCCGCATGTTGGACGATGCCGCCTGTTTCAGCGAGCAACACGGCGATAAAGACGGGAACGATTGCATCCACGGCTTATCCGTAGAGGCGTTGGTTCACCACCGCCAGATAGGATTGCACCGCTGCTGCATCGACCCGGTTGCAGCCAACGGCGTCGCGCATCGATTCGAGGAACGGAAGCACCATGATGCCGCCTTCCGAGCCCGAGAGCGCGCTTTCAAGCCCGCGCGCCAGTTCTTCAACGGGAAGCAGACCGTAATCACGCGCAATCCGGCGGAGATCATCGACCTGATGGGCAAGCTGATTAACGCTGAGATGGGGGAGTTGTTCGGCGATGCGATCAATGCGTTCGCATATCTGAGCCTTGGTACGCAACATCGCTTCACTGGCTATGTTCATCTTACTCACCCCCCACCCTGCAGGAGCGATGATTGCGCTAACTTGGTTACAATATTGTTAACGGCATCACTTGGGCGTGCCACGCGCAACCAGCGACAAAATTTCAGAGGTAATCGGGTAGCCAAGATGTGTCGGGATGCAGAGGTGGCGTTCGCCGTCGCGTTCTTCAATTTGCGGGCAAACGATTTCAACGGGAATGCTCAGCGCATGGGCGTGAGCACCGTCATAGTCGTCGAACAGTGCCAGCCGTTCCAGATTGCGCCGCGTCGGGAAAATGACGCGAACCTTTTCCGCGTCAGCAGCGATGAGCAAATCTCGTGCGCTGGCCCAGAAGCTTGTCACATTTTCAGTTTCATCGACGATCGGTTCGGGTGCGTCTGCCGCAGCACGCGCAATGTAAAACCGCGTGTCGAATATGCGTGCTTCACGAAATCCGGGGCGCCAGCGCGCAAACGGAACAAGCTGACTAAGATCAAGCTGGTGCTGCGCTTCGCCAAGGATCGTGCTGAACAGTTCGCGCGCTGCCAAGCGCTGGCGCGTGTCTTGGATCCAGCCATGATCGGGCATGTCGGCAAAGCCCGTTGCGATCCCGCTTTCTTCAAGTGTCTCGCGGATTGCAGCAACGCGCGCTGCGGCTTCATCAAGCGCGATGTCGCCAGAGGACGCGATCATTGCAGGCGTGCTGGCGACCAGATGATCATCGGGGTCGATTCGGCCGCCGGGAAAGACGATCGCGCCGCCCGCAAACGCCATTTTGGCTGATCGTTCGACAACGAGCAGTTCGGGCGCGGCACCGTCACGTTCGCGAAACAACACCAGCGTTGCAGCCGGGATCGCCGCAGCGCGAACCTCTTCGTCGGTCATATTGTCATTCATCGCAACACGCCTATCTTGTGCGCGTGCTTTGGGGAAGAGGCGCGGCGTAATGAGGAGCAAATAATGGGGATTGTGGAAATCATGGGTGTGGCTGGCAGCGTCAGTCTGCTCGCGGGTTGGCGGCTTTACCTTTGCGCATTCGCAGTGGGGCTGGCGATGCGATTTGGCTGGGTCAACGCGCCCGAACATCTGGCGGGCCTTGCCGTTCTGGCTAACCCCTGGGTGCTCGGCGTATCGGGCGCGGGCATGATTGCCGAATTTTTTGCCGATAAGGTCGCGTGGCTCGATTCGCTTTGGGATACGGTGCACACCGCCATTCGGCCGATTGGCGGCGCGCTGCTTGCGCTTGCGCTTGTCGATGCGTCGGATCCCAAATGGCAGGTGATCACGCTGCTGCTCGGCGGCGGGGCATCGCTTCTCAGCCACGGCGCAAAGGCGGGCACGCGCGCGGTCGTCAACGCCAGCCCCGAACCGTTCAGCAATATCGCGGTGTCGACGGGTGAGGATGTCGTGACGGGTGGCTTACTCGCGCTGGTGCTTGCCAATCCGTCAGCGGCGATTGTCGTTGCGGTATTGCTCGCGGGCGTCGCAGTGTTTGCGATCCTGATTGTTCGGCGGATTTTGAAGCGACTGTTCGCTACTGAGGCCAAGGCGAACGAGTGAGGGGTGGCTGAATCCGCTTCATCACATGCCTGCCCGTTCGTCCTGAGTAGCCGCTGAGACTCCTGAGCTTGACGAAGGGCGAAGTGGCGTATCGAAGGATCGCACGATCATTTGTGAACGCCCTTCGATTCGGGCTTTCGACAGGCTCATTCCCTACTCAGGACAAACGGGTCACAATGGGTAGTCAGCCCCTCAGCGTGTGGGTCGTGCGCGGTAGGGAGCTTTGGGTTTGTTGGGTCCGTCAAAACGCGGGCCGCTTGGCCTCGGGCGAGGCCCGCCATCAAAACGGGGGCCGTCAGGGCGAGGGCTATCCGACCGGGGTCCGCGACTTTCGCGCGGCGGCCCGCGGTTTTCGCGTGCAGCTAGGGTCGGACGGCCTTCGATGGGTTCGATTTTCACGTCGCCGCCGCCATCGGCACGTTTGAGCGCGGTTGCAAAGCGCGCCGCTGCTGCGCGTGACACCGCAAATTGCGTTTCATTCGCCGCGATCTTGATCACGCCGACATCCTGCTTGGTGATATGGCCACGGCGGCAGAGCAGTGGCAAAATCCAGCGCGGATCGGCATTGTTGTTGCGCCCGATGTCCATCTTGAACCAGACGGCATCATCAAAGTTCGAATGTTCGCGCGGCGCGCGCTCGCCGCCTTGATCATGGCCCCGGTCGTTGCTGCGTTCGGGGCGATCACGCCGGTCTCCGCGATCATTGCTGCGGTCGCTTGACCGGTCACGGCCGCCGCCGTCGAGCATATCCTCTGCTGCGGGTAACTTTGCGCGGTGAACGCGGACAAGTGCGGCGGCAATATCCTCGGCGCTGCGTTCGCTGAGCAGACGCGCGCCGAGTGCGCGGTCTTCCTCATCAAGTTCAACCGGCGCAAGCAACGCTTCGAGCAGGCGTTCATGATCGCCGACGCGAATGTCGTCAGCGGTTGGCACCTTGACCCACTCAACCTCGATCTTTGCGCCTTTGAGCATCATTTCGACGCGCTTGCGGCGCGGGTATGGGACGATAAGGATCGCCGTGCCCTTTTTGCCGGCGCGTCCGGTACGCCCCGAACGGTGCTTGAGCGTTTCAGGATCGCGCGGCAATTCGACGTGGATGACAAGCGACAGCGTTGGCAGATCAATCCCGCGCGCGGCAACGTCGGTGGCGACGCAGACCCTGGCGCGGCGATCGCGCAGCGCCTGAAGCGCGTGATTGCGTTCCTGCTGGCTATGCTCGCCCGAAAGCGCAACCACGTTGAACCCGCGTTCGGTCAGGCTGTTGTGAAGGTGGCGAACATTTTCGCGCGTCGCACAAAACAGCATCGCCGATTCGGCTTCGTGAAGGCGAAGCAGATTGACGACGGCATGTTCGATATCCTGCGGCGCGACGGTGACCGCCTGAAAGCTGATATCGCCGTGGCCGCGATCTTCGCCTGCGGTTGAAATACGCAGCGCGTCACGCTGGTAACGCTTGGCAAGCGCAACGATCGGTTTGGGGATCGTCGCTGAAAACATCAGCGTGCGGCGTTCGCCCGGCGTTGCGTCTAGGATCGATTCGAGTTCCTCACGAAAGCCCATGTCGAGCATCTCATCGGCTTCATCGAGCACGGCGACGCGCAAATGCGAGAGATCAAGCGCACCGCGTTCAAGATGATCGCGCAGGCGGCCAGGTGTGCCAACGACGATTTGCGCGCCCTGGCTGAGCGTGCGGCGTTCCTTTGAAGCATCCATTCCGCCAACGCAGGTCGCGATCCGCGCGCCTGCCTTGCCGAAAAGCCAGATCAGTTCACGGCTGACCTGAAGCGCGAGTTCACGCGTCGGCGCGACGATCAGCGCGAGTGGTTCGCGCGCAAAACCAACTTTCCCGTCAACGAGTATCTGGTCCGCCATCGCAAGCCCGAACGCGACCGTTTTGCCCGATCCTGTCTGCGCCGAAACGATCAGATCGCGGCCGACTGCCTCTGGCTGGAGAACGGCGGCCTGAACCGGGGTGGGGGTTTCATATCCGCGTGTTGCCAGCGCCTCGGCGAGCAACGGGGGAAGGGTGTCGAAAATCATCGGCTGTATGTTCCAGAACTGGCAAAACTTTGGGAGGTTGGCGCAGCCTTTGGGCCTTTATCGCCAATAAGTCCATGGCCGTGCTGCACGTGCGAACAGCAATCGGAACAAATATGGAATTAATGCTTGACAGCGTCACGCTGTTTGCGTACATTTAACGAACGTCAGAGTTGCGAGTCGCGCCGCTAACTCAGTTCAGTCACACGATTTACCATCGACACGATCGATCACAGACAATCAAAAAATTGGCTGTGGCGATTGATTCATGCTGCTATATTATGCCATCGCAATACGTCAACGACATGAGGAGAGATAACATGGGACTTGCGGGAACCAAAACCGAAGCCAATCTGAAAGCCGCCTTTGCTGGCGAAAGTCAGGCCAATCGCCGCTATCTCTATTTCGCGCAAAAGGCCGATGTTGAAGGCTATAACGACGTTGCGGCGGTCTTCCGTTCAACTGCCGAAGGCGAAACGGGCCATGCGCACGGCCATCTTGAATATCTTGAAGAAGTAGGTGATCCTGCAACGGGCGAACCCATCGGCGACACCGCGTCAAACCTGAAGTCGGCAATTGCGGGCGAAACGCACGAATATACCGATATGTATCCCGGCATGGTCAAAGATGCGCGCGAAGAAGGTTTCGAAGAAATCGCAGACTGGTTCGAAACGCTTGCAAAGGCTGAAAAAAGCCACGCTGGCAAATTCCAGAAAACACTCGAATCGATGGACGCTTAATAAGAGCGTTCTCGACACCCCTATCTTGGGGTCGCGGATGGCCGGAATCATGCTTTGCTTGATTTCGGCCATTTTCATATCGACGTAATCCACAATTGGTTCAAAGATCGGCATCTGACATGAGAGAAGGCAGCCTCGACGCACCCACCCGCCATCCAATCGCGTGGCAGGACGATGCGTTTTATGACGAGACCGCGCTTGATGCCGAACTCCGCCGCGTGTTCGATATCTGCCACGGCTGCCGCCGCTGCTTCAATCTGTGTGATAGTTTTCCAAAGCTGTTTGACCTGATCGACGAAAGCCCGAATGAAGATGTTGATCATCTCGACAGCAAGGATTTCAAGCCCGTCACCGATGCCTGCACGCTGTGCGACATGTGCTTCATGACCAAATGCCCCTACGTTCCGCCGCACGAATTTAATCTCGACTTTCCCCACCTCATGCTCCGCGCGCGCGCCGTTGAGCATCAAAAGGGGCAAACTAGCTTTGCCGATAACCAGCTTGCCAATACTGATCGCAACGGCGCGCTTGGCAGTGGCCTGTCGGACTTTGCCAATTTCGCCACCAAGGATGGCAGCATTGCACGCGGCGTGATGCAGGCGACGCTCGGCATCGATAAAAACGCGTTCCTTCCCGAATTTGCCGAAGTGCCGCTGACCAAGAAAGTGGCGGGCGGGTTGCCAGCGCCAAACCCCGATGCGCCCGCCT
>JAYVVW010000149.1:0-3951 GCA_043786595.1 Sphingomonadales bacterium
ACCACACACCTGCGCGGCGGTGCGCTGAGGTCAAAGCTGCGCTGGTGATGATCGTGGCACCGTGTCGCCTGGCATCGCCCAAATAGGCCGCGTGGAGGCCAGCCACATCAATGTCAGCGCTCGAAGCTTCGAAGATGCCGCTCGTCCACTGGCTGCGCACACCGGGCAACCGTGCCTTCAGTGCAAGTTGGTCGATCCGCTCAAGCCCGACGCTGCGCGCCGCGAACGATGCGAAAAACGCGTCAACAGCCGACGCGTCACCATCACGTGCGATCATCAGCGTGCCGCGCGGGGCAAGGAATCCCGTATCGGAAAAATCAGGTGGTGGATTTTGCAGCCAGCTCCGTGACGCTGTCGTCAGTGGTTCGACACCCGGCCCGCCGTAGGTAGCTTGCCAAATCGCATTCGAACGTCCGGTCGTGTGATAACCCGGCGTTGCTTCTGCCTCGATCAGCAGCACCGACCTGCTTGGTGCCAGCTCTGACGCCAGACTAGCCCCCGCAATCCCGGCCCCGACGATCACCACGTCATAATGGGTCATCGCTGGTGGGCCGCACTGCTGAGAAAATCGTCGATCCGCCGCAACGCATCACTGCGGGGCTCATCGCGTTCGCGCAAGATTTCATGCGCAACGCTGTCTTCATACATGTGCAACTGCGCGCTTGGCATTCGCGCGGCAAACCGCCGTATCGCTGCCGGGCTGACGAGTTTGTCGCCGTCGGTTCCCAGCATCAGGACGGGGCAATCGACGCTTTCAAGCTTACCGGGCGCTTCTGACTCGCGGGTCGAGGTGATAGCGGCCGAAAGCCAGCCAAAACTGGGCGGCCCAAGCTGCAGCGCGGGTATCTGCTCGATCCACCAGAGTTCATCCTGGTAGCGGCGGTCATCGTGCGTCAAAAACTTCTGACGCGACGCCCACGGCGCTGCAGGCCGTTCATTCGCCTTCCATGCGGGTCTGCGCGCCAGACCAATCTTGCCAAGCCCCCCGAACAACCAGCGCGCGATCCCGAGCGGCAGCGGCGGCGTTTCGATACCAAGCATTGGCGCAATTAACACCGCAGCATCGGGCACGACCCGCTGTTCGATTATTGCCCGCAGCAGCAGATGCCCGCCCATGCTGTGCGCGATGGCAATATGCGGGCCAGAACATTGTTTGACCCATGCCGCCCAATATTCGGCATAATCATCGATCCAGAGACTGAAATCGTCAAAGTGGCCTACGTGGGTGTCAGGCACGACGCGGCCCGATCCCCCTTGCCCGCGCCAATCGAAAGCCGTCACTGACCAGCCCGCGCGGTGCCAATATGCAAAACTTTCGAGATATTTTTCAAAAAAATCGCCGCGCCCGCCCTGAAAAAGAATCGATCCGCGCGTTTCTCCTTCAGCAGGCCAACTAAAACTGCGAATCGGCCAGCCGTCGCGCATTGGTTCGGTGCGCACCGTCGAACCTTTGGGATAGTCGCGTGCAATTATTGGGTCAGCGAACATCGGCTTGGTTACTTTTTTGTAAGGGTTTGCATTTAGCATCTGACGTCATGGAAAATCAGACGTTTGAATATGGATTGATTGCGGGATTGGCAACGCTGTTGCTGATCGCGTGCGTGACCGATTGGCGTCACCGCCTGATCAACAACTGGCTGACCGGTTCGATCGCGCTTGCTGCGCCGCTCTTCTGGATGGCGACCGGGCTGGCGCTTTGGCCTGACATCGTGCTCCATATCGCACTGGCGGCGGTTGTCCTCGCGATCTTTGCGGGTATTTTCGCTTTGGGCGCAATGGGCGGGGGCGATGTCAAATTGCTGACCGCACTCGCGCTGTGGTTTCCCGCCATTCAGATGCTGAGCCTTTTGCTGGTGATGTCGGTGCTTGGCGGAATTTTGACGCTGGTGATGCTGATCTATCACAAGCTTCGCAAAGCACCGGGAAAACCGGAGATTCCCTACGGCATCGCAATCGCCCTCGCCGGGCTGTGGGGAATGTTCGAACGAAATTTTAACCATTTTGGGTGAATGAACACCGTAGCGCACAGTCTGTGCAAACAAGGGGTTACGCATCATGGATGCAAAGAAAATCATTCTACTGGTCGTGGCGCTGATTGTCGCAGGGGGTACTGCGTTCATGGCCAAGACCATGTTCAGCAACGCGGCCGCACCAAAAGCTGAGGCTGCACTGATTCCGCAAGTGCCCAACGGCCCGAAAATTCTGGTGGCGACACGCGCACTACCTGTTGGCACGATCATCGAGGCCGATAGCTTCCGCTATCAGCCTTGGCCCAAAGAACTGATCGAAAATGCTTATTATCTCGAAACCGAAGGGATTACTGCAAGCCTGACGGGTACTGTCGTGCGCACCGCAGTGACAGCAGGCCAGCCCGTGACGAAGGGTATGCTTGTCAAGCCTGGCGATCGCGGTTTCCTCGCCGCAGCGCTTGGCCCCGGTATGCGCGCCGTGACCGTTCCCGTATCGGCACAGAGCAGCGTTGCAGGTTTCGTATTTCCGGGTGACCGCATTGATCTGGTGCTGACGCAGACAGTAGAAGGCGGCGAAGGCGGCGGATCGCTCAAAGCATCCGAAACAATCCTGCGCAACGTGCGCGTCCTTGCCACCGATCAGCGGCTCAGCAGCGAAGACGCCGAAGGCAAAACACAGGTTCAACCATTTTCGACTGTAACTCTCGAAGCCACACCGCGCATCGCCGAAAAAATCGCCGTTGCCCAGACGGTAGGGACGCTCTCTCTATCGCTTCGTTCAATCGCGGACAATACCGCAGAGCTTGAACGTGCAATTGCTTCAGGCGAAGTGAAAGTGCCTGAAAATGGTGATGCAAAAGCCGAAAAGCAGATGCTGCTCGCAGTGGCATCACGGCCAAGCGACACTGACACGACCTTTGTCACTGGCGCTGACGTATCGCGCTTTCAACGGCGCACAGTGCCGCGCGCAAACGCCCCAGCAGCGGTTGGTGGCGCACCTGTTGCGCCAAGCGCAGGGGGCAATTTCGCTGAACGTCCGATCGGGCCAAGCGTCCGCATCACACGAGGCAGTTCCAAACAGGCCGAAGTCGTCTCGGTAGGGGGCAAGTAAATGAGCAAGATTGTTTCAACGCAGCGTTCGGTGATCACACGCTTCATGGGTGCAACTGTCGCGTTGTCGATGATCGCCGTGCCCTTGGCACCAGCCATGGCCAAACCGCGCCCGGCGGCTCGTGCCAAAGCGCGTCCTGCTGTGTCGCATGGCCAGTCGCAGCTTGGCGGCCTTCGCTATCAGAAGCCAACAAGCGAACTCTCGCTTTCGGTCGGCCGTGGTCAGCTCATCAACCTGCCCGCTCCAATTGCCGACGTTTTCGTCGCCAATGACAGCGTCGCCGACGTCCAGGTACGCTCGGCAACGCAGATTTATGTGTTTGCAAAGGCCGTCGGCGAAAGCAGCGTGTTTGCCACTTCGAAATCGGGAGCCGTGATCTATTCAGCAAACGTCCGCGCTGGCAAAAACATCAATTCGATCGACCAGATGCTCAAGCTTGCAATGCCTGACGCTGTGATCATAGCGACGACGATGAACGACCTGGTGTTGCTCACCGGCACGGTCGCAGGGCCAGACGATAGCGCGCAAGCAGAAAGCCTAGTTCAGTCAATCGTTGGCGAAAATATCAAGGTTATCAGCCGCTTGCGCACCGCAACACCGCTTCAGGTCAACCTGCAAGTCAAGATTGCCGAAGTCAACCGGTCGTTGATCAAAGACATCGGCGTCAACTTGCTGAATAATGACCAAAGTGGTGGTTTTCTGTTCGGCGTTGCGCAAGGGCGAAACTTCGGCACGATTAACAGCATCCCTGCAACACCGACGACACAATCGAGCACGACGACTAACTTTGGCAATCTTGCCCTTGGCGCTGGCCGCACATCAATTGGACTGGCCGGAAGGTTCCTCGGGCTCGATTTTGCTTCGGCGATC
>JAYVVW010000150.1:0-17029 GCA_043786595.1 Sphingomonadales bacterium
TGCTCCCCAAAAAGCAGTCTTGAATCATAAAACACGCCGTTTGGGAATCCCTTTTGTCAACACGGCCTAGTCAGCAGCCGCAAGGCAGATTTGACGTCGGCCATGATTTCGTCAGTTATCGCGGTGCATGGTCGCGTGCGGCGAACGTTTATCAATACGTTGCTCAGTCGGCGTCGCAATGCTTGGTCAGGCTCTAAATCTAGCACTTGTCGGCTAAGTTCGACCAATTCATCAGGAGCAGTCTTAGCCGAAGCTGTCGGTTCAAGTGCAGCAAGAGCGACCGCACTGCCTACGACAACTGCCTTCCGGCGGCTCGTTTCCTCGCCGGGAATTGGGCAAACTTGCGTCGCAATCATTGCCAACTGATCATTAGAAAAGGACGCTGGACGGATCGAACCAGCAAATTCTTTGAAAAGTACAGGGATCAAAGCCGCTTGCACCATGGCCTTCAAGGTCGATCGCGACATTTTGGGTAAAAGGCCCGCTTCCAGTGCGAGCCGAGGAATTAGGGCCCTGGGCGCATCGGGCAATTTTGGTGCAAGTCTTGACCAATAGTCTTCGCAAAGGCTGGTCTGAGCCGCCAGATCCGCCTGTTGCTGGATTACTTCACCAAATACGAACGCCAGTGATCGCTGAACAATCGCCCTCATTTCGGTTTCAAGGGCAGCCGATGCATCGGTCCAATGGAGCATGGCCTCCCAGAATTCGTCACCACCGACAGATGGGGCGGCCATGAATTCCCGCATGATCGCAAGTGCCAGTTCGCTAGGACTGCTTTCTAGAATATCCCGATTCCAGATTAGACTTTCCAGCCCCTTGACCCATCGCGCCCCAGCCCGGTCAGCCAGCGGCTTCCTAACTAGTGCCTCCCAGACTTCCCAAGCTGGCGCATTGGGCAAGTCCGGCCCGCTTAGCGACTTGCCATCATATACGAAGACATTCGCGGGCGATGCCCCCAGATCGGTCACCAACAAATGGAATGTTTGGGCATCAAACCTGCCATTACTGCCAAGCGTAGTGGTGGTGATCCAACTATGCAACAGTCCGGGAAGGTAGATGGCGTTGTCGAGTAGCTGCCGGACAACTCTGCCCGGATCGGGGGAATGAACCACTATGCCGCGCTCACAAAGATGCAGCACGCTTCCTAGCTTAGATAAATCGCTTTTTGATTCTCCGAGCAGCGTGAATTCGGAAGCATCAGTTTCCATTTCGGTTTGCTTCCAAGGGGCATCCCGCGGCGGTTGTATCTGGTCAATCAGTTGATGAACACAACCCTTCAGCGCATCACACTCTTCGCGAGACAACAATAGCGCGTTTGCGAGGATCATCGGCCCCAATTGCCCTGGCCCCAGATGCGCAACCCGCACCAAGCAATGGAGCGAACCGTCAGCATGGACAGGAAAGAAAGCATCAAAACCATGGTGATGAGTTTGCCCCCAGTGGAGCAAAGCAAGCGAGAAATCAGACAGAATGGTTGTCGCTTCGCCTGTCAACCGCACTGACCGTGATCCCGCCAAAATGCCGAAATCACGCCCCTTTGCGTTTGACCCAAGGCTGATTGCCTTGATCGTCAGCATTGTACCACCCCCCAGTTGTTTGCCATGCTCCCCCATATTCCTAGCTCTATCGGCCCCCCTTTCTAGTCTTGACCGGTTGTGACGGCGTTGGCTTGGAGACACCCTCCCCATCTCGCTCCAACTTGGTGGGAGACACGTCTGCGGCAGCAGGGGTGTCCAAATATGGGCGGCCGCTCTCTATCGGTGGCATCGGATCAATTCGCGGACGACTGACTGAGCGGTAAAGGGTCCACGCTAAAATCGCTGCAGCAATTAAAACGCCAGCAATGATGCCCCGCTGGAAATTACCCTTCTTTGTTCGTTGGCCGCTCCATTGAGAGGGTAGCAAGCTCCGAAGTCGTCCAATTCCGTCATCCGCGCCTGCATTAGGCGTGTCGACATCTGCTTCTGACGGCGTTGGTAAAAGCTCAGCCAAAGGAGCTATCGATGTTTTAGCGGCTGCCCCATCGGATAGCATCGCAATGATTGTATCCAGCTTGGCGGACATCTCAGTTGTCTCGGTCGACACTCGTTGGACGGAAATCCGGGCGGGATGCCCCCTCGCCGCTGTTGCTGCGGCGGCAGCTGTCTGCATCCTACCAATATTATCCTCAAGAGCATCAATCCGCCGATCAACTTGCGATGCCAATTCACGGATCAATCTTTGGATTGTAGCTTCTGTCCGGCTCTCAACCCCCCCGATTTGTCGCTGCCACGCCACAGTCAAGTCTTCAAGGTCGGCGCTCGCAAAGGCGACGGGCACCGACTGCTTTCCTCCGCGCCTGAATTCTTCGAGAATTATTCGCACCAATTCGGCACGTAAATCCCGTAAATCTTGCTGTTCATTTGTCAGCGGAGTGTCCACTATGGTGCCCCATCTGTTCTGATTGAAGTAGTTTGATAATTAACCCTCTGGAAAGAGTCCAGCTTGGGGAGCAAATTTGCTTCCTATAATCACAAACGGTTGCACTCGGATCGCACATTGTTTAGCGCCGAGATCCAAAAGCAGCATATTTTGCTGTCAATGAAGCTGGCGGCGATTCACCCGGCAGACTGTCTCAGAGCTAATTTCGATCGCGACGAAGGACGGAATTTCAAGCCCTCATTTCTCATCGGCTCCGCCCGCCAGAATCGCGCTCAACGCTTTTCTCATAAGCTTTGAAACGTTTGTCCATTTCGTTGTTCAGCATCACTAATGCCCGCGTATCGCAAAGACGCTGCGCGTTAGTGGCTTTCTTTGCAACGACGGCGCGCTCCCTGAGAAGCGCTTCGATTTCCTCGGTGCTGAGTGCGTCTAGGTTGTTGAATATCTTATATTCAGAAGGTCGAAATGTCATTATCCATTCCATCGGCCAACGTTCGATCATTGGATTCATCACCGCTGAGTTGATGACATCTCCGGGCAAAGCGCTGGGCGGCTTGCTGGCATAATAGGTGCGAGTAGCAATCTCGGCGATGGTGGCAAGCGCCGCATTCACCTGCTTCTGATGCACGGCATTTTTTGCCTCCATCGAGCCAACGCGCGCGGCCAGCGCCGCCACCCCTTCGGCAATATCTGTCAGCAGACCCAAGAGTGGATCGTCCTGCGTGTCACTCATCGTCCTGGCCCTCCACGATCACGGTCACGATCTTGGGTTCGATCACGATCCCGCTCATCATCTTTGCGCACCTGCTTGCCCAGTTCGGCCATGCGCGCGTGAAGTCGGACTGCAGCGGCATTGGGGCTGCGATCTTGCCCCGGCTCCTTCTCCGCGTCGCGCTTAGCCTCCGGCGCTGCTGACGGCTCACGCCCAAGCGCCTTGTCGAGACGGCCCCGCAAGGCCGCAATCCGATCAGGGTCGGCAAACAGTCCCCGTGCCTTGGCGACCATATCGCGGGCGACCTCGCCAAACCGGAGCTCGCGCCGCTCGGCGAATTTACGGACTGACACTTCGGGCAGCGGATAGTCGCTCGCCATGTCCTTTGATCGCTCACGCGACAGGGTGCGGACAAGTCTGCTCTGATCGGCAAAATCATCGCGGCCATAATGAAGCTGCACCCCGTCACGGTGGCGTGTCAGCCCAACATAGGCCGAATGACGATCCATCCCCGGCGTTGCCAATATATGCGCCTGATCGACTGTGACCCCCTGCGATTTATGGAACGTGGCTGCATAGCCATGATCGATATGGGAATAGTCTTTGAGGTCAAACGATACACTGCGCCCATCATCGGTGCGGACGGCCATATGTCCGGGCGTCACGCTATCGACGGTGCCAAGCGTCCCGTTCTTGACCCCCATGCCGCGCTCGTTGCGCAGGAACATCATCCGGTCGCCGCTGGCAAACTGTCGCTCGCCGCGCTCGGTTTTGACGTCAACGTCGCCGCCAAGCTCGCCATGATCGCGCAGCTTGTCACGCGCGGCGACATTGAGGTCGCGCACCTCGGCATTGGTATGGGTGAGGATGACGCGGCTTTTGCTTGGGTCGCGGGTGCGCGCTTGATCCCAGCCCTCAACAAGCTCGGCGCGCGCATCCTCGCGCGTCTCGGCGCTGTGAACCATGCCGTTCTCGCCATAGGCATGAATGGCCTCGCCCGTCCGTCCGGTAGCGAGCGCGCGGGTAGCACCGCGCTGCCAGTCGTCGCGCTGCCGCCTGATCTCGGTGATTTCGACCGCGCCGTGGGCTTCGGCAAGCGAGCGAAACGCGGCCCCCGCTTCGATAGCCTGTAACTGCTCGGGATCGCCAACGAGAACAACCTTCGCACCGGCATCGCGCGCTGCCGACAGCACCCGCTCCATCTGGCGCGTTCCGGTGAGACCCGCTTCGTCGATCACCAGCACGTCGCGTTCATTAAGCATCTCGCGGCCCTGCTGCCACTGATATTCCAAACTCGCAATCGTCCGCGACGTGATGCCCGAACCGGCTTCGAGGTTTTCCGCCGCGATGCCCGAGAGGGATGCCCCGCGCACATTATAGCCTTCACGTTCCCACGCATCGCGCGCAACGCCAAGCATCGCTGACTTGCCGCTCCCTGCATAACCAACGACCGATGCAAGATCGCGCCCGGCGGTGATATGCTCGAACGCATCGCGCTGCTCGCCCGACAAGACCATACCGCGCTCGGCTGCACCATCAAGCGCAGCATGGCGGTTTCGATCTGCCACACCGTGACGCTCGCTTGTCGCCAGCATCGACGCGGACAGGCCAAGCCGCTCCTCCACCGCAATCATGTCGGCGCTGGTAAACCGCTCCTGATCTTTGCCGTCCTTGCCCAAAGCGACAAGCTCCGGGGAACCACGCACCGATGCCATGACGCTATCGAACTGGTCCTTGCCGTCGCTGTGCCGGAACGCGAACTGCGCGAGGTCGCGCATAGTAAATGTCGCTTGCGAATGCGTGATGGCATTCAAAGCGATGGCCGGATCGGCAATGATCTTGTCGCCATTCTCGCGCGCGATCCGCATATGATCGTCGGCGCGCTCGGCGTCTTCGCCGTTCATCTCGCGCCGCGATCCCGCCGCACCAATCTTGTGCTGCGGTTCAAGCGGAATGCCTTGGGCTTCGAGTGTCCGGTGATCGACGCGGGCTTCAAGGCCAAGCTCTGCCATGCGGGTGTTCACATGATCGGCCCAGTTCACGCGCCATTCCTGCAACAGCTCCTTGCTGTTCCAATCGCGCTCCTTTTGACCAAAGCCGTCCGGGCCGACTTCGCGCATCGACAGCATGACATGGGCATGGGGTTTGGGGCTGCCATCTGCCGCCTTGTCCCAATGAACATTGAGGTCGGCGATCATGCCGCGCGCTACAAACTCGCGGGCAACAAAATCGCGCGCCAGCTGGGTGCCGTCAGCCTCGTTCATCTCCCTTGGAATCGCGAACTCGACATCGCGCGCAAGCTGCGCGTCCTTGCGGACCTCGCCAGCCTCGACGGCATTCCAAAGTGTCTCACGGTCTGCCAGCCTCTCCGGCGCACCTTCGGGCAACATGATCTCGGAGTGGACGACACCGGCCTTGCTGGTAAAGTCATGGTCGCGGCCAAGGCGGTCGTCAGTTAGCCGTTCGGCGGCACGATACGCGGCCGATGCAACCGCGCTTGAACCATTGGCGCGGCTGACAACTTTGGCAGAGAAATGGTAGATCGCCATAACACTACAAAGTGTCTCACTTTCAAGCGACGTTGGCAACAACGTATAAGCGCGCACTCAAAACTGTCTTCGCCATTTTGGCGTGACTTGCTTCGGTATTGGATTGGCGCAGTTGTCTGCGGTGATGATTCGCTCTACACTCTGCGCTTGATCGCCACGTAATCGGAGAAGCGCCATGCGTAAAGTCCGGGATTATGATGCTGAACTGAGAGCTCTGCAAGACAAGGCGCGGCTGATCAAAGCCCGCAAGGTCGAACAGCTTGGCGCACTTGTGGTTGCGACCGGCGCGGACGCGCTTGACCTTGAAGTCATCGCCGGGATGCTCCGGTATGGCGTGATGGAAGCACAGGTAGATTCCGTAAAGGAGAACTGGCGCGCCGATGGTGCCACATTTCTCAGAGGGCGCGGGCGCAAAAGTTATGGCGCTGCTCGTAGCGACGGATCAGGCGCTGATGAGAAACACGGCTGCGAGGCGGCGGGCTGAATCAGGACAACGACGATTTGATACGCGGGAGTGGGCCGTGGAACGACGGGAACGAACAAGGCACCTGATTGAACTGGGCGGACTCGTCCAGAAATCAGGCTTGGTCGAACTAGCGAGCGATGACCGCGCCACCCTTTACGGTGCGATGCTCGATCTTGCCGGTCGTGCTGGGGATGATGACGGCACGAGCGTGTTGGCTTTGTGGAGGCGAAGGGGCAAACGGGCGTTCGATGCGGAGGCCGAAGCTGCGGCAGTTGTTGCTGGCGATAAGGGCTGATCCGTTATGCAGCAGGTACGCGGCATCTTTTTCTTTTTTGTGATCGGCTTCCTTGTCATCCTGTGGAACCTGTCACCCGGGCATGGTGTTTTCTGGCTGCTCGTGATTGGCGGGTTCGCGCTGTGGATTGGTATAGCCACTCTCAAGATCATGCTCACCCGCCCCGATACCACGCTTGGTTCCGCCCGGTTCGGATCGCGCGCCGACGTGAACGTGCTAGCGAAAAACAAAGGCGATCTGCTGATCGGGCGTGATACCTTTGGCCGGATGCTTCGTTATGATGGGCCTGCCCACCTTATCACCATCGCCCCGACGCGTTCGGGCAAGGGCGTTGGCACGATCATTCCCAACCTGCTGACCGCCAATCGGTCGGTCGTTTGTATCGACCCCAAGGGGGAGAATGCCCGCGTGACACTGCGCCAGCGTGAAGCATTCGGGCCGGTTCATTGCCTCGATCCATTCGGTATCTCCGGCACACCAACGGCGCGGTATAATCCGCTCGACCGGCTCGATGCCGACAGCCTCGATCTGGCCGAAGATGCCATGACGCTCGCCGATGCACTGGTGTTCGACGAACATGAAACCGAAGCGCATTGGAACGAAGAGGCCAAAGCCCTGATCTCGGGCATCATCCTCTATGTGGTCTGCCATGACGATCCAGCTCACCGCAATCTGACCAGCGTTCGGGATTATCTGACGCTTGCCCCTGACGATTTCACGGCGTTGCTCACAGTGATGCAGGCAAGCGATGGCGCGGGCGGATTGATCGCGCGCGCCGCCAACCGCTACCTCAGCAAATCGCACCGCGAAGCGGCAGGCGTGTTGTCGGGCGCGCAGCGGCACACCCATTTTCTCGACAGCCCGCGCATCGCTCAGGTCGTGGGTGGTTCCGATTTCACCTTCGCCGATCTCAAAGACAATGTGGCGACGGTGTTCCTTATCCTGCCGCCTGACCGGCTCGATACCTATTCGCGCTGGCTGCGCCTGTTGGTGGCGCAAGCCATCAACGAGATGGCGCGGTCGTCGGCCAAGCCGCCGCGCCCGGTGCTGTTTCTGCTCGATGAGTTTGCTGCCCTCGGGCGGCTGCAACCCATCGAGCGCGCAATGGGGCTGATGGCCGGATATGGTCTGCAACTCTGGCCGATTTTGCAGGACATCCACCAACTGCGCAGCCTCTACGGAAAAAGTGCGGGGACGTTCCTGTCGAACGCGGGAGTCCTCCAAGCCTTCGGGGTCAACGATTATGATACCGCCGATATGCTGTCGAAGACGATGGGCCGCGAAACCATCACCTACGAAACCGATGGGCAGAGTGAAAAGGACGTGATCCTCCAGGACAAGGGCCGCACCGTCAGCAAAACTCAACATGTCGCCGCGCGGAACCTGATGGACCCGAATGAAATCATGAAGATCCGACCTGATGCGCTGCTGCTCATGCGCGTTGGCAAAAATCCGCTGATCGTCTTGAAATTGCGCTATTTTGCCGACAAGGAATTTGCAGGGTTGTTCGACGAAGTTTGACCGAGACAAACACCCCAAAGCCCCGCCCGGCAGAGCCGGACGGGGCGTGGGTGCGCATGTCAGTTGCCGTTCGAGGTGCGGGCGCGGGACCAGATCAAGTTGAACGTTTTGCCATCTTCATCGGCGAAAAGGCTGGCGAAGATCGGGGCGGTGAAGCTGGGATCATCGAGCTTGATCGAGAGATAGTCGCGGCCTTCCTTGGAGGTTTTCTGCCAGCAGGCGCCCACGTCAGCTTTTGAAATTATCACCCTGTGCGACGGCGCATTTTCGTTCTCGCTTGCCTCTTCGGCGACGATGGTGACGTTCTTTTTCTGCAAGCTCATCGTGACGATCTCGCCGGTGTAGCCATTTTCACCGGACTTTTTGAATGTGCCAATATTTGCCATGTTAAAATTCCTTCGTGTTGGTCGAACCCCGCGCTCATTCGCGGTCTCGATGGCTGGTTTGAGGCAGGGGCTTGCATCCGCTGCACCCGAAGGGCCGAAACGCAGTGGAGGGCGGTGCAGGCCGACGTTTGTTGCTTCGCGAGGAATGGGCGCCGTCGGGGTCCCCGTCGCGCAGCGACGGGGTGGCAAGCCCAGGGGAAGAAACTTTGGACCGACCGTTGCAGCAAGGGGGCAAGAGGTGCAGCCGTCCCCTGCCAACCAAAGCCATTGACGAGGCCGTGGGTGAGCGCGGTTCTGGCCGTCAGGTGCAAGGAGATTTGGCAAGGATTGGTTGGTGCGTTCAATGTCTGGCTGACTAACCTCGAAGGGAAATCGTCTCGATGGGCTTGCTGATCAAGGGCGCATATTCTGCCAATGCTGCTATGGACGACAATGTCCCGTTGCACCGGATTTCTATGTGTGTGTTGACAGGGCCGCTGGTCGCAAATGCCAACGCAGGCCGTGACACGTTCCGTCGGCACGATTCTCAGCGACGCATTGATCTGGCCGGTCTGTTCGCTGGTTGGATTGGGATCGCTATAATCCGATTCAGGCTCATTGCCTATTCGAATCGCAACTGACCCCGCACTCACGCCCCGTCTGGTTCTGGCGGGTGGGGCTTTGCGGCGCGGACTCCACCCCCAGCCAAAATGGCGGCAAGTGGGGGATTCCCGACTGTCCGGTATTTTTACCGGATTAAGTGAAGCGAACATTTCTGGAGTTGATGCAACTTTGACCATAACCCAAAATTCTGGTGCATCCGACCTCAAAACTACCTATTGTAAAGCTTCTCTATATCCGACAATGTTCCTTTGCATTCGTTAAATGCAGGGGCCGACGTATCTCTTTTATCTTTCAACCTATTCAATTGAGGGAAGGACGGAACTAGTGAAAAAGACCGTTCAGTTTGAGATTCAATAGAAAGTTGTTTCGTGACATCCCCCCTATATTGCATACGAAAATTTTCAAATCTACTTCCCATATTTTCTACAACTACCGTGAAAGCAAAATTCCCATCATCAGTCCAGCGCTTAACGCGAAGATTCTGGCAATTATCACTCGTAATATCAATATGGGCTTGACAAGATATGCCACGCCTAGAAATTTCTCGCTCAATAACATCAAAACGCTTGCCGTCATTACGCCAAACAGCAGCCGCGTCACACAATCGAAATTGTGATATTCTTTGAATATCTTGGTCGCCTTTCTTGGATACCGCAAGAGGGCCCTCCGCACAGGAAGCAAGAGTCAGCAAGGCCAGTGGTGCAATTGTTCGCAAAAGACTACTTACGTAGTGTATCAATTGCCGCAACGTTGCGGCGTCGAACCAGCGACATTTCCTTGCCCTCTGCAATTTTGAGGGTGAACATTGTCACGACCGAACTGATCTAATTTTGGCCCCACGTTTTGTTGAAAGCGATCACCAGCGTCGAAAACCTGCTTAGCAGCCCAGCTCTTCCCTGGCACAGGTACGGGCACTTTACTAGCAGCGCGACCGACAGCTGCCCTTGTAACCTCGTAGACGCGCTGTTGTTCAGGAGTGCGGTTTTGCGCGTCAGCGTTGGCAGTCATTGCCGTAAAGCCAACGACACCAACAACTTTCAACATGAATGCAATTTTGGGGAGTCTACTCATCATTCTCTCCTATGACATTCGAACGGACATATAGATTTCGGGGACATTGCGTAAATGATGTAGCCATCCTCCTGCCTGGCACGGAGTCGCAATAAAGCACTCCAAAGTAGGAGGATGACCGATGATCAATTGCAGTTTTTTGGATGTGCTGTGCCACAGTCCCGAATTCCGCGTGCTTGGGGCAATGGAGGTGGCGAATTCCACTTTTGCGCATTCGGAACGGGGCCGGTTGGGTTATTGACTTGGCGTGCTTGCGGCAGAACGCGTGGGGCAGATGGCTGAGTCATGGGCGTTGTATGGGCAGTATTCTGCGCAGGAGAGGGCATTGCCGGCGCAGAAATAGCGCTGCTCGAAATACAAAGGGCCGCAGCAACGGTTAAAATAACTGATGACGGACTCATGGCAGTAACTCCTGTTGACGAGAAGGCTAATCATGATATTATCTGAAGTCAATTTAATTTGAAGCCAAAAGCTTCTTTGGGAGCGCTCTCATTTTGGAGGTTTTATGTCAAGTGCAGATGACCGACGATTGCAGCATGAAATTGAAAATCGTAGAGCGATGGAAGCGGCTATGCGCGAAGAAGCCCATCGCCGTAGGGACGCGCTACTCCGCGAAGCCGCAGATCGAGAACAGCGCGTCCGCGAGGGAATAGAGCGGGAACTTCGCTCTCGTCGGTAGCATCGGCGGACACAATATCTATTGGATGGCCGCTTTCGGTCAATACCACCCACTCCTGAGCGACCGGCTTTTCAGTGATTCTTGCGTTTTGAGAATTTTAGAAGCGGGCGACTGAAAGCCGCTCGCTTCAGTATCATGTCGCAACAGCATCGGCAGGATCAGGCTCAAGTAGTTCCTCCACCTCGACCTGCCACCGGACACGGTTGGCAGCGGCCACCGTCGCCACGCCGCCGCGCCCGGTGTAGGCTGTAGGGGGAAACGCCATCCAGCGCGGCACCCATTGCTCAACCTTCGCGCGGCCCTTCTCGCCAGTCAGGCAGTCATTGATCACCGACTTGATCACCTTGGTCTTTTCACTCGCATGGGCTTGCGCGACAGCAGTGCCGCCGACCTCCGACTGAATCGCCGTCAACACCTCGCGGTCACGGATAAGCCCGTAAAACGCATCATCCGCCACCCAATAGTCAGCCATCTTGACGCCAAGATGGAGGCCAATGGTTTCAATCAGGCACGATCCGCTTGCCAGCGTTTCCGCCATGACGACAGCCAGCACCTCCATGACAACCACATCGGGCAGGTCGAGCAAACGCAGGAACAAGCCGGTGATACCCTGTTCGGGATCATGCCCCAAGGTGACATTCGGCTCATCGGCGTCATAGCCCATCACCGCCAGCACTGCGCGCCGCCGTTCATCGAAGCGGGCTTCGGCAACGCAGGTCTCGATGCTTTCATCAACAGCTTGATTGCGCGACCGTTGATCCTGCACCTTGACGCTCCACAGTGGCGACCCGCAAATCGCGTGGGCGACCATGACGCGCAGCGCAACATGGGGCTTGGTGGCAAGGGCGGAACGCACCGCTGCATGGCGGTGCAGGTCAACATAGGTCGTCATCGCGGCGGTGATCTCGGGGCGGCTGGTTTTGGTGACGGCTGCGGGATTTTCCCCCTTGGCAATCCGGCTGGCTTCCTTGGTGGTCAGAAAGCCCTCGTGGAAGGCGACCTCGCCGTTCCGCGCGAGCGAGACATAGACCCGCCCGCCTTTGCGCTTGGGGGTTGGTTGATGTTCCCAATTGTTGAAGCGATCCCCAGACGCAAGGATCACAACATCGCTCCACCCGTTGGCGATATAGGCGGCTTTGCGGATTTCGATCTCGGCCATCTGCGCCGCGAAGAACTGATCAACGTCGCCGAAATAGCCACCGGCCTCGAACAGGTCATCAACAATCCGGCCCTCATAGCATTCCAGATCAAACAGCGCGACGCTGGTCGATATGGATGCGCCGCCGAATAGCCATGCCTTCAACTGGTGACCGTGCGGAATAGATGCCTGCGGATCATCGAACAGCGCCAGCCATGTTTTCTGCTGGGCCTTGGTGGCAAGGGTGAGGTGGCGGACGCTGGTCTTGTCGATCTCGCCGTCGCGGTAGGCATTACGGATGCGCGGGAGCAAATTGCCGAGCGCCAAGATGCGCTTGATGGTGAGTTCGGGCAGGCCGAACGTCATCGAGATTTCGTCAATGGTGCGACCTTCCTTGACCAACCGTGTGAAGCTCTCCCACTGCGTCACTTCATCGGGATCAAGCCGCGCGGTGTTTTCAATCAGCGAGGCCTCAAGCGCGGCGGCATCGTCCCCCGCCTCCATGATTGCGCACGGCAGCGGTTCGGGGGTGCCATTTTCATTGGCGATCACCTGTGCTGCGCAAAAGCGCCGCCGTCCCGCAACAATCTCGAATGTCTCGGCGCTACCATTCTGGCGCACCAATAGCGGCACCAACACGCCGCGCGCACGGACGGACGGCAATATGTCGCTGATGTCGGGCGGCTTTTTGCCACTCCGCATATTGGTGGGGGAGATTGAAAGCCGGTCTTGACCGATATGGGCGAGTTTCATCACGTTATTCCACTTCAAAATCCGACTCCGCCCGCTTGCGGCCATTGGTCAGGCCACGGACGGAGCCGGGGTTACGCGCCAAACGGACGCGCTCGTCTTCCGCTTGGGAGCGGAAAGGGGTTGGGGATGCGGGCTTGAGCATCTCAAAACATCTCGACTTGGTTGCGGGCATTGGTATCGAACAGGCCGTGATCGGCGGGGCGCTGGGGCTTGCGTGGCTCCATCGGGGCATTGGCGCGGATCGCGAGCCGGTCGCGGGGGGTGATCGGCGCAACGCCGGGGACCAGCGTTTGCGGGCCGATGGCTGTGGCCTCAGTCTCAAGCATCGGTGCGACACTCATGCCGCCCGCTCCAAAGCGCGATCATCGGCGCGCTCAAACGCCAACAAATAATCAGCGGCCTTGCTGGCTTGGCTCGCGGCCTTGAAAATGGCGCGGCTGTCAGCGCGCAGCACGGCAAGCCACGAACCCAAGTAGTCTGCGTGGCGGACGGTGGGTGCGATCCCAAGTGCAGCACAGAGATAGGCTGATGACAATTCCGCGACCAATTCTTCTTTGGCATAGGGCGCAGAGCCGAACCGGCCAGACTGATCCCGCCCAAGCCGTGCGGCACCGCCCGCCCAGTGCGATGCCTCATGCAGCGCTGTCCGGTAGAAATTGATCGGCTCTGCGAACGCGGATTGCGGCGGCACCTGCACATAATCACCGGCCACATCATAAAAGGCGCGCGCACCGCCGATGCGAAAATCTGCGCCGGTCGAAGTGATCAGTGCTTCGGCCCGTGCGTGAAGTTCGCGGGGTGGAACTGGCACCGGATCGGCTGTCAGCCGCGCGGGGAGTCCATCGCACTGCGCGGCATTGAACACGACAAAGCGTTTGAGGAAGGGAATCGAACGGGGTGCATCACCTTCCAAGTCCCCTTTATCCTCGCCCTGATCACTCCCGTTGTCGGGCTTGAAGCGATCAGCATAAAAGACGGTCTCGCCCTTCTCACCCTTGCGGACGCATCCCCCTGCGGCGAGCGCCTGACGGAAGGTCAACCAATCCTGCGAGGGATAACAGCCGTCAATGACCGCGCCCCAAAGGATCAGCACATTCACGCCAGAATAAGCGCGGCCCGAAACGGCGTTGCGCGGCAATCCCGGCACGGCTGCTGCTGCACTCCAAGGCTGCGCCCACGGGAAAATGCCCGCCTCAAGCTGGGCGATGATCTTGGCCGTCACCTCGTCATAGAGCGAACCACGCGGCGGCTGGCCCGTCGCTCGCGCCGCTGCACGAGCGCGCGAAGCGCGCTTCTTGCCGATGTTTCCATCGCTCCCAATTGCCAGAACAGCACCCATCGCCCGCACCTCCTCACCCAAAAATCGCCACACCCGGCCCCGGAGAGGCGGGGAGGGCGGCAAAGAGCGCCCAGAGAGGCGCGGTGCAGGCAGGCGCACCTGAAAGGCTGTAACAAAGTGAAAGACCCGCTTGCGGGTTGCGGCTGACTGCACCGGGCCTAGCCGGAAGCACCGCCCTTCCCGTCTCTTCGGAGCCGGTCACACAAACGCCGGCGCACTGCGCCGTCACCGTCAGTTGCTGATCATTCCGACCCATTCAGCCGCGAAAGCGGCCAAACAGGAACGGCACCCTTGCAAGGCGCAACGCAGACGGACGTTCTGCTGGCGAACCGATGTAGACACAGGTGTGGCGCGGAACGCGCAGCTCCGCCAATGTCTGCGTGAGCGTGAGATCAGCGGGCGTCCGGCAAGGCGAGACGCAAGCGTGCCTGCGGGTCAGCACGTAAACGCCGCACCCTGCGCCGCATTCATCCGGTCAGTGTGCGACCTTGAAATTCCCGCCCATTTGCCGCGCTCCTGATCGCGACCGGCAACGGCCAAGACCCGAGGCTTGGTTCGCGACAGCGAAAAGAGCAGGTCGCCGAAGGCAGCGCCCAAACGCAATGACTGGAATTCTCGACGAGCGATTTTACGCCATAGACAATATTCTTATCGACATAATATACGAAATATCACACACCGCAAAACACGGCCAAACGTCCAGCCAATTGCGTCCCCCTTCATCAAATTTTGCTAGCAGTCCGCATCACGCCGCCTTGCGATATTCGGCGACTTTCTGAAACTCGGCAAAGACATCGCCGTGATGCTGCGCGAGGTGCCGCACGATGCGGGCGTTTTCGAGCAAATGGGAGACGTAAGCGACCGCGAACGTCAAATCGAGATAATCCGCCGCATAACTTTGCTCAATCCGGCGGAACTCCCGGTCAAGTTTCTCGGACTCGTACTGCATCAAGGCGCGTTGCTCTTCACTCAGCCCCCTTGGCTTTCGCGCTTTGCCAGCGACCAACTGTTCATCTGGGGTCGCGGCAACCAGAGATTTGGCATAGGATTCGGTATAGCAGTTCATCGCGACCATGAGCTGCGCCACTTCGATCTGACGCATGGGTTCCAGATAGCGCAGCTCGGTAAACACGGCCAAGGGAAGATGCTTGTCGCGCAGCAATTCGGCAACCTCGGGGCAAATCCCGATCAAGAGATTTCGCTTGGCGCGGATATGGCCGATGTTCACATTGAGCGCACGCGCCAGCCGCTCCTCTGAAACGCCGCGTTTGATCGCATTTAGGATCATCTTATGCTCCTGAATGACCGCGATACGGTTGGTCCGTTTGTTGTAGGTGAATGCCTCGTCTTCGGTCGATACCAAACACACCACTTCGGTTTCACCGCGCTCACGCAATATGTCCAAGCGCAAATGGCCGTCGAGCAAGTGATAGGTGTCCGCCGCCTTGGCATCGCGAACGACGACCGGCGGTTCGATTATGCCCACTTCCGCGATTGAGGCGGCAATCTGTAAATATTTGACCGATTTGCGCACGACAGGCGAGACCTGCCGCAGCGGCAAGATTGACTTGATCTGTATCCGAAGGCTGGTTTCCTCGAACCCAATTTTCACCGGGTCGGCCTTGCCTCGCGCTTTCATGTTGCGGCCTGCGGTGTCGCTGCAATCCGCCGTGCAACGCTGTCGGGCAGTGTTGCTAGCCCCTCAGTCTCAACCAGGGCGACGAACAGCGCGTCGTTTCGTAACCGGCGCAGCGCCTCAGTGATCAACAGCAGCCGATCACGCGCGCCGTCAGCCTTTTGGATCATACCGCGCTTGCGGTCGCTATCTTCCTGATAGGCGCGCACCAATGCAGCCGTCGATAGTTTGGCTGGGCTTGGATTAACCCGGCCTCCTAACCCTTTCCCGCGACGACGGCGAATCTCGATAACCCTTTTGGCGGCAATGAGCTTCTTGCCGCGCAACAGGTTTTTGTCGTACGCTTCCTGCAACGCGCGCTGAATCCCGATATCGTCGGCTTCAGCAATCTCGACGGCGACGCTCAAGGGAATCTGGCGCGCCTCGACCGAACGGAGCAGATGTTGTTCGCCCTGCTCAAGCAATCGCGCAACGCCCGTCACATATTCGACCGACAGCCCGGTTTTGCGCCCGATGTCGTTGAGCGAGTCCCCACGCTTGCGCATACCGCCGATGTCCTGAAGGAGATCAAGGGCGTCATGCTGCCGCCGCGCGCAATTCTCGACCAGGCTGGCGATCAAACAATCATCGGCGTCGGCGGATACGACCAGCGCCGGAACTTCGGTCTGGCCCAACTCCAGATAGGCTTCGAGCCGCCCCTGTCCGCACACCAGATCATAGAAGGGTCCGTCGGCCTCGATCCGGCGGGTGACGGTGATGGGTCGCTTCAAGCCGATCTTGGCAATATTTTCGACGATTTCTTTGAAGATGCGCTTGTCGCGGGTGCGCGGGTTGACGACCGTGATCCGCTCAATCGCAATCCATTCAATCTTCTGGGCTGGCTTGGCACCCATTACGCCGCGATCCTGAAGCTCTGACGTGCGGTCAAGCGGTAGAAGGGATCAAGCGTTTCAAACCGGTAGGCATCAAGCGATAGTCCGTTATATTCGCAGAGCCGCAGCGTAGCTTGCCGCATGTCGAGTCTGGGCAACACATAATAATCCTTGGGGTGTTCATTGGAGGAATCCATCCTGATTGCGACGGTGAGATCGGGCCTGAGTGCGGTGTCGAGACGCAGTTTCCAGCGGAGGGATCCCGCCGGGGTCTGCGGACAGCGGACGATAACGATTGACAGCGTGAACTCGTCGTTGACAACAAGAACATCGGTTTCGAGGTTCTGGCGCGCGGTTCCGCCCATAGCGATAATCCCGGCGATGACGTCCGACACAATCGTCGGATGGACCGCGCGCAGCCTCCGGTTGATGTCGAGATAGCGATAATCATGGGCGGGGTTGAACCCGACCAGCGCATAGGAGCGAAGCAAGCTGCCGAAGCGAGAACGATAGGCGCTGCTCGATGGTCCACCGTCAAATTCGTCAATGATCAACCCGGTCAATTGTCCGTTTTGCGCCAAAATGGCT
>JAYVVW010000151.1:0-13065 GCA_043786595.1 Sphingomonadales bacterium
TTGCGCTTGGGCTGTCCTGCCATCCACAGCTTGTGCAAGCCGAACCACCGGGGATCGGGCGCGACGATGCGGGCAGGAGAGCCGTCACGGCATCCAACAACCTGGTCGACGGGACGGCCAAGCAGAAGCCATTCCTGCTCGTCGAGCGGAATAGGCCGGGGCCGATCAAGCGGGCCGATCGAGCTTGAGCGTGACGGAGCTACCAAAAGTTCAACTTCATAGGCTTTGGCGTTGCGCACCTGAAAATCACGTTCGCTGTTGAGCGTGTAGGTGGGATCGACCGCTTTAAGCATGTCCCAGACCTGTCGATCTTGTTCGCCGAGCGTCTCGGCCACCCATGCCAGATCGAAATCCTCGGTTTCGTCAGGGGCGACGATGATTGCTCCGGCTTCGACGTTATATGCCAGCATGGCATTGGTGCCGACAACGAACAGATGCGAGCCCAGAAGCTTGCGACGATCGGCTTCACGCAGGATTGGTCCCGCATCGCTCGACAATAATGGCAATCGCAGCGCCCGGTAAAGCCGCGCACTTTCGTCGAGATGCGCGCGCCCCTTGTCGCGCCGATCCTTTTCCCGCGCTTTGACAATCCGATATTCTCCGAATTGACGTTCAAGGTCATCGCTCCAGCGACCAAGCGACTTGCCGTTGCCAAGACGGTCGACCACTTCGTAGAGATAGTAATTGCCGTTGATCAACTTTCGCTTGAGGTCGTAGGGCATTGCGGCGATGGCTTGCTCAGCGGCCATCCAATGTTCGTAGCGCTGGCGCAGATTGACGAGCAAGCGCGCTTGTTCGTCAGAAAAGGGGAGAGTGGCGGTCATCGCAGTGGCTTATCCCGCATAAGCTACATATGTCAATACGCGGGATAAAGTCCGATAATACATGTTATGTTAAATAACCATCATTCCTAAGCTCGCCGGGCCGATAATCGCGTGTCGCATCGCTCTCGCGTCTAACTTCCTGCATAAAGCGCGTAGCCGCTGACTCCATCTGGCGCGTTCAGGCGCGTTTCGATTGCGCCTTGCGAACCGACGAAGGACGCCATCGCCTGGATCATTTGGGCGATCTTGCTGGCATCGGGGTCGAACGCGCGTTGTGAAGCCGAGTCCGCCGCCGCAACCCCCACATCCGCACTGAGCGCATCGCGGATGCCTGCAAGCTGCGCTTCGCCAAAACTTTGGGTGGCCGAGAGCGGCGTTGCGGATGCTTTGGCCGTGCTAGGATCAAACGCGAGCGCGACATCGCCAGCAGTACCTGTGGTACCGTCGTTGCGGCGGAACGTCGCCGTTGATAAAATAAGATTCTTTCCGACTTTGGCCGACTGATTATTGGGCTGGTTGGAAAGTCCGATCTCGGTAATCCCGACGTCGGCCAGCGTGCGAAGCTCACTCGCGCTGGAAATCCCGTCACTATTTGCATCGACCCACACTCTCAGTTCGGAAAAACGCGCGTCGTTTCGGTCAATGCGGCCATCGCGGTTTGCATCGAGCAGTGCGAGGCCCGAAAAGCTGTTGGTGAGATCGCTACGCTCGGTCAAAAATGATAGCTCGGACGCGCTGGTTATGGTGCCGTCGCCGTTGCGATCAATCACGAGCAACGCGTCGTGCTTGCTCAGCCAACCCGTGTCATCGGCGATGCCGTCGCCGTCGAGATCGAAGCTCGCCGATGATTTGGTGCGATCCTTGATATCGAGCCCGTTACCGTCGAGATCGAGTACAATCGCGGTGAGATAACCCACGCTCTTGTTCTTGAACGTGAGAATGGTCGCGGGGCCGAACTGGCCGGCGCGCGGATCGAGCAATCCGCCACCCTGTTTGGGGATGACAAACAGATTGCCGTTTTGTGATTGCACGCGAAACTTTCTTGATTTTCCGTCATAGTCGTGCCGGGCAATTGTTGTCACCGGGGATGACGACGCCGTTTGCGTCGTGACGATGTCAAACCCGATGTCGCTCGCCGCATTGGCTTTCTCAAACGCGACGAACACATCGCCCGTCTGGCCGGTGGTTCCGTCGCTGCGCGTAAAATCTGCCGTTGCGAAAATGACATTCTCTGTGCCCGGATTTGCGACATCGGTGCGCGATCCTGACAGTGATATCGCTGAAATGCCCGCAGCGCTGAGCGACACAAGCTCGCCAGCGTCGGTGATCCCGTTTTGATTGGCATCACGCCAGACGAAAAACCGCGTAAAGCTTGCGTCGTCGGCGTCGAGCTGACGATTGCGATCGCTATCGAAAAACGCGAGCCCTTCTAAATCCGACGCCGCACCCGCAACAAAGCGCTGGAAGCTGATCTCGCTGCCGTTATCGACTATGCCGTTGCCATTGGCATCGTAAACGAGGAAACCATCATTGGAGCCTGCCCAGCCGGTTCTGTCCTTGACGCCGTCGCCGTCGACATCGAAAAAGACCGTCGAAGCCGCGAGGCTGACGAGATCAACACCGTCGCCGTTCAGATCAAGAACGACCGGAGCAAGCTGAAAAATGCCCGAGCCAGATTTACCTAGTGCCATCCAATTATCCCCGACATGATTCCCATCTTCCTCGGCTCATCAGTGCTTTGTACCCATCGCCGCCATGATCACGTCCTTGAGCTTTTCGCCCGCATCTGCCGCGACGTTCTGAACGGTCCGTTTGCCCGTTGCAGGATCGGTCTGGTGAAAACTGAAGGCCTTGTCTTTGAGCGGCCCTGAAATCAGATCGGCCATCATCACTTCGCGGTGCTTGTTTTCCGCATTGGCAAACGGCGCGATCAGGTCGACAAGCCAGATGCGGTCTCCCGCCACCCACTCCTCAAGCGTCAGGCGATTTTCGGGTTCGATCATGCCGCGGTCGAGCTTGGCCGCTCCGGCAGCGTTACATTTGGCCCAGAGCGCGAGGCCAACGGGCTTGTCGCCGTCGCGGAAGGTGTAGAATTGTTCGTGGATGAGTGCGGGCATAACGAGCCATTCGAGATCGCCAATCGCAAGCGCTTTGTGCAGCGGCGACTGTGTCATCAACCACGTCATTTCACCCAGCATATGGCTGACAGTTGGAGCCACGCCGTCAGCAGCGGCGGTCTTGGGCGACGCCTTCTTTGGGCGCGCAGTTGTTCTCTTGGTCATGTCGCTGTCCGTAACTCAAGCCGCAAAATAATCAAAACGGTTCTCATTCGCACTCAGACGCGAAGCCCATGCCGCGTCGCCGCTCGTGACACCGAATGAGGCAAGGCTCTGAACAATGAGTGCGAGCTTGGCATCGTCGGGTTGGGTGGCGGCGGCGGTGCTTGGCAAGGGCGCGGACAGGTCGATCACCTTGGGCAAGGTTTGCGGCGATTTGGGGAGCGTGACATTTGTCGGTGCCGCTAACTCTTGCCAACGCAGTGCGACATCGCCTGTCAGGCCAACACGTCCGTCAGTGCGGGTAAAGGTGGATGTGCCAAGGATCGCCACACCGCCTTCATCAGATGGGGCCACCTTCTTGATATCCAGACTGATGCTCGCAATGCCGGCTGCGGAGAGCGACTTGAGTTCGCCCGCTTGGCTGATGCCATCCGAATTGGCGTCCTGCCAGACAAGAAATTCTCCGAACCGCGCATCCTTTGCATCAAACACGCCGTCTGCGTTGCTGTCATAAGCTGTTAGACCCTCAAGATCGGTCGTGGCCCCCGGCTTGTCGTTGATGAAGGAGATTTCCGCCCCCTTGTCGATGACGCCGTCATGGTTGCGGTCAAGCGCAAGGAAGCCGTCGCCAGAACTGATCCAACCGGTCCTGTCCTTGCGACCGTCGCCGTCAACGTCGAAGGCGGCTGCCAGATTTGATGTTATCTCTCCATCATTGTTGAGATCAAGAACTACGGGCGGCAAACTTCTTAGGAAAATAGAGCCATTAGAAAATGACGGCCCGCTCCACTGATAGCCGGGACTGATATAATCATATTGAAGACCGAGATTAATGTGCACATATCGCTCCGCTACAATCGTTCGCACTCCTCCTGGGTAACGAACTATTCTCCAGAAAATGTCGGGTCCGGGGCCTTGCCCTGCAGGCCCACCACCGCCGCCGGATCTTTCTTTCTCATAAAAGAAACCATTTCCAATATCGAGGATGACTAAGCCCTGCTCAACAAAAGTCCATATTGGTTCCAACTCTGAAACATCCGCGATCTGCAAATTCAGAGTTTGATCTATATAGCGCCCGCTATTGTTAGCCTGCGCAGCCCGAACCGTTACCGAGAACCCGATATTGGGATCGACGCCCAGATTGGCCGCTCCACCGAGTGCCTCATAGTCGAATCCGTTGGCAATAAAAAGCTGGCCCGACGCGTTGATGCCCAGTGCGCCGGTAGGGTTTCCGCCGACGATGGACCAGATTAGGCTATCGCCATCCGCATCTGAGGCATACGCAGTTGCGATAACGGTACCTGAGCCTGGGGTCGACGCATTTTCTGTTATGATCGCGCCTTGGTTGGTGATGCCACCCGCAACCGGTGCATTATCATCGACATTGTTAATCTGGACATTGAACCCATATGCGCTCGAGCTGTACACCCCGTCGGTCGCAATGACGCCTACCGCGAGTTGATACGACGCTCCGCCAATCGCAAACGCTTCATAGTCAAAATTGCGCGTTGCAACGATCTGGTTGCCCGAAATCGCCAGCAGGCCGCCGTAGCTATTGGTCAGCACGTATGAAAGTGGGTTGAGCGTACCGTCGGGATCGGTAGGCGCGGCGAACGTCGCGATGACAACACCGGCACCTGTGTTTTCATTAAACGCCGTTGTGCCAAAGCTTGGAGGGGTCGGCGCATTCGGCGCATTGTCGTTTACATTGTTGAAATGGACGTTGACCGTCTTGACGCCCGAAACGTGATTGGTCTGATCCTTGGCGAGGAGGCGGACGGTGACATAGCCGCGGTTGGCATTTTCGGCGATGAGTGCGCCCTTGATCGTTTCAAAATCGAGCGGCGCGACGAGGCGCAATGTCGCTGTGTTGCCCGCGACATTGTCGATTGCGAACCAGCCGCCGGGATTGCCGCCCGCGACGTCGAAATCATAGTCGATCTCTGCGCCTTCTGGATCGATACTGCCCGATAGCGCGATGCTTAGCTGCGTGCCTTCATTGTTATCGGCATCGTTAAGCGCGACGGGCAGCGTTGGCAGTTCATCGACTGGTGTGATGTTGACCGTGTAGTTTTGATCAAACAACAGCCCGGTGTCATTATTGTCGCGCGCACGAACGATCAATCCGTAGCTGGTACGCCCGGTGTCATAATCGAGTGCCGCGCCGGTGACTGCCGTTGTGACGTCGCCGGTGATCGCATTGATATTGAACACATCAAGCCCGCTACCGCCGACAATGCTATAACGCAGCCCAAGCGCGCCGTTGAGCCGGTCGGGCTTATCAGGATCAGTTGCGAGTACAGTGCCGACAAAGCTGCCAACGCCCGCCGTCTCGGAAATGCTACCAGACTGACCCGCCGCAATATTGGGCGTTTCGTTAGTATCTGTGACATTGAACACGATTGTGTTGAGCGCAACTGCGTTATTTCCGTCGTCAGTGGCGCTGAAATTGACCGAAATCTGGCCGTTGGTCACGAAACTACTCTCAAAGTCGACCGCGCTGCTGACGCTGACGACGCCCGTGCTGGCATTGATTGAGAACCAACCCGACGCATTCCCACCCGTAATCGCGTAGACGATCGCGCGATTTTCTGGATCGTCAGCGCGGATGGTAACGCCCGTGGCGCCCGCAGTCCCTTCGGCCAGCTGGTTCGCCGCAGCGTCGGCATCGCGCGCGTTCACCGGCGCTTCGTTGACATCGGTGATATTGACGGTGAAGCTCTGATCGTAAACCAGGCCAGACCCGTTGTTGTCGGTGACGCGTACAGTCAGCGTGTAGCTACGCGCCTGCGTATCATAGTCGAACACGATTCCAGCGCGCGTCTGCAAGCTATTGCCGACGATTTCAAAACGCGTCGTATCGCCCGCGAAGATCGAATAGCGATGGCCTGTGACCCCGAACGCTGAGCCAGCCAGATCGGTATCGGTTGAAGTTATCGTCCTTAAAACGGTCGAACCGACGACATTCTCTGCGATCGACGCGCTGTTGAGAGAATTGATAAACGGCGTCTCATTCACGTCGACAATCGCGATATTGAAGCTGTTCGATACCGGAGTGGTGACGTTGTCGGTTGCCTGAATGGTGAGCGTAACGCTCTGCGCGGTTTCATATTGTACTGTCTGGCCAGCAGCGACGCTGACGACGCCCGTCGCAGCATTGATCGTGAACCAACCTAGAGCGTTCCCCGAAGTAATCGAATAGACTGGGGCTGTGCCGTCGGGGTCGATTGCGCGCGCGGTGATGCCAACCAAACCTGACGTCGCGCCGTCTGCAATGCTGTTCACCGCTGCATCACTATCGCTCAGCGGCCCAAGCGCTTCATTGACATTCTGCGGGCGAACAGTGACGCTTCCGTTGTACACCAGCGCCGTTCCAGTGGTCGTGTCGGTTACTTGGATCGCGACGGCGACATTGCCCAACTCATAATCGAGCGAGACGCCTGCCTTCAAATATAGCTGATTGCCGACAGTGACAAAGCGTGCCGTTTCTGCTCCCGTAACGACATATGAATAAATACCCCCGGCGTCGCCGACATCGATGACACCCAACGATCCCACCAATGCCGCCGCGACGTTCTCGTCAAACGACGACGGATTGATCGTGACTGCGGTTGGCGCGCCATTGACATTGACCGCGATCGTGCGCGTCACGTCGAGCGAGAGCGCATTGTTGCTCGTTTCACGCGAGCGCGCACGCACAGTCAGGTTAAAGTCGACGCCAGAATTGGCAGGCGGGATGATCGTGAGCGTCGCAAGATTCCATCCGCGGATATCGACGATTGAAAGCGTCGAACTATTGGCCCCCGAAACAAGTGTCGAGCCTGCTGGAATGCCTTCGATCTGGAGGATATCGAAAACTTCCGAACCATCATTGTCGATCAGGCTTGCGACGATACCCGCAAGACTGATTGCGGTGTTGCTATTCCCGCCGGCGTTGGCAGGCACCGACAGCGAGACACCGTCGGCTACCGCTGTAACCGAGATCGGCACGACGAGCTCATTTGAATAAAGACCACCATCAAACGCGCGCACGCGCACATTGCCACTGCCAAACGCATTTGCGGTCGGACGGATTGTCACCTCGCGCGTCGACGCATCAATCGACCGGATATCAGACGCGGGCACGACAGCTTGGAGAACACCGTCAACGGCCACGACAATCGAAATGCCAACGGGTGCCGTTTCGGCATCGCTGACGGTGAAACGCAGGTTGATCGATCCATCTTCATTGACTGTTGTTGGATTGCCACTGACCGCCGCAATCTGCGGTATCGCGTTCAGTCCCCAAGCGGCGTTGATCTGAGCCTGTTGTGCAGATGAAAGCGCTGCAAAGTTAAGCGGTTCGGTGACGCCCTGCGTAACAGAAAGCAGGGCTGCCAGATTGACCTGCCGTGTGGCTCTGTTGCCTGCCACAAAGACATCGACGTAAAAATTGTCTGCGGCGGTCCAATCGCCGGCAGTCGTGGTGACAAACCAGTCCTTTACAATCGTCTGCGTCGTTCCGCCAAGAATCTTGACGACCAAATCTTTGCCCGATTTTGTATACCAGAGTTCAGAATATTGGATGTTGTCCGCTGCGTCATAAACGATCGAATCGAGCGCGCTATCATCATCATAATTATAGATGGTGTCGACGCCCGAGCTGCGCCCGATCAAATAATTGTCGAGACCAAGACCACCGATCAGAATGTCATTGCCCGTGCCGCCGTCAAGCTGATCGCCAGCGTCGCCAGCGTCGAGCACATCATTCCCGGCGCCGCCATAAAGATAGTCGCTAGCGCCTTCACCAAACAGGCGGTCATCACCAGCGTCGCCGTAGATATAATCGACACCGGCCTGGCCGTAGATAATATCATTGCCGTCGCCACCATTCAGCACATCATCGCCCGCGCCACCGAAGATCACGTCGTCGCCCGCCTGGCCGTAAATGCGGCTATTGCCCGAAGTGCCGACCAAGCGGTCTGCATAGGCCGAGCCACCGAGTTGTTCGAAGCCCGAAATGACATCACCCGTAGCGTCGGCCCCCGTCGCGCTGTTGTTGAGCAAATTGACGTCGACACCGTTCAACGTCCGGTCGACCGCTGCGACGATCGTGACGCTGTTGACAACCGACTGACCGAGCAGCCCCGATTGGAAAGTCGTGCCGATCCCCGAACTTGAATAGATCAACAAATCGATCCCCGCGCCGCCGATTAAAGTATCACCGCCAGCGCCGCCTTCAATAATATCATCACCAGCACCACCATCAAGCCGATTGACGCCTGTGGTTCCTGAAATCAAATCACCGCCAGCGCCGCCGACCACGTTTTCGATGTTGGTAAGCTTGTGCGCGCTGTTCGTCAGGTCAATAGCGAGCGCCAAAGTGGCCGCTGCAAAGCTGACCGTGTCAATGCCAGCGCCGCCGTCGATCGTGTCTTCACCGACGACCAGCGTGTGAATGAGGTCGTCGCCTGTGCCGCCATCAACATAGTCGGTGCCAGCGCCGCCTGACAGGATATCATTGTCATCGTGACCGTAAACCAGATCATTCCCACCATCGCCGTACAAAGTGTCCGATCCAGAACCACCTTCTACCGAGTCGCTGCCATCGCGACCATAAATGATGTCGTTACCGAGATCGCCGCGCAGAATGTCTCCGTCATTGCCGCCACTGATTGTGTCATTGAATGCAGTGCCGTAGACGCGCTCTATGGATTCGTAAGTGTCGCCAAATGCATCACCGCGATTATTTGCGGTGAACAAGAGATCAACCGTGACAGCAGCTGTCGCGAGCGCATAATCGGCCCAATCCTGGCCTAAGCCGCCTCTCAGAATATCTGCGCCTGCACCCCCATTAAGATAATCGTCACCGCCACCACCGACGAGCGTGTCGTCGCCGACCTCGCCGTATATCGCGTCAAGCGACGCGCCACCGGTTAGGATGTCATTTCCGGTTCGGCCGTAGAGTGAATTGCCCAGATCATTTGCGGTTATAATATCGTTGAAACTCGATCCGATGACAGCTTCGATATTGACCAGCGTATCGCCTGCGGCGTCTCCACCAGTTCCGACCGTTCCATTGATCGTTATATTAATTGCTTCGCTCGACGTTTCGTAGGTCAGAATATCTGATCCGTCACCACCGTCGATTTGATCAGCGCCGAGCGAGCTTATAAGAACGTCATTACCGCCAAGTGCATTGATGATTTCGCGCCGGAAGGTGCCGTTGATCCTCTCGCCAGCAGCCGTCCCTGTAATCGTCGCTCCTGCGCCTTCGGTGATTGTGATCGTGAAATCGGAAAATACCGATGATTGACCGTCAGACGCCGTGACGCGCACCGTAAACGGCGCAACCGCAGCACCCGTGCCCGCATAGGAAAACGTCTTGGTCGACGCGTTGAATATCAGCCAAGACGGCAGCGCCGCACCTGACGCAAGTGCGGCAGTAAACGACAGACCCTTATAGGCATCGCTCTGATTGCCATCGGCGTCGTTAAACGCGGTCACTGGGATCGTGTAGGTGAAGCTCGCGTTATCGTCCTTGCTTTGATTGACAAGACCCGGTGTGCTTGTCACGGGCGCTTGATTGGTCAGATTGACAAGCTGGTCGCCAAACTGGACAAATTCGATGTTGACGTAAGTATCGGTGCCATCATCACCATTGACGAGGTTGGTGTCGCGGATCGTCCGTGCGGCAAAATCGATGATATAGTCGGCGCGGTTGCCGAGATAGAGAATTCTGTCACTGCCACTGCCGCCGTCAAACGTGTCGTTCGCGCCGCCGCCAGAGATGATGTCGTCACCTTCGTTGCCCGAAAGCAGGTTGGCCCCGCCGTCACCGCGCAAGACATCGTCAAAGGCGGTGCCATAGAGATTTTCAATCGAATCAAATGTATCGCCCGCCGCAACGCCTGCATTGTTGGCTGAATTGGCCAGATCTGCGGTGATTCCCGCTGGGGTGAGCGCGCCGCTGGATTCGAGCTTGCGATAAGAAGCCGAGTCTATGCCGTCGCCGCCGTGAAGTTCGTCAGCGCCAATACCGCCAAACAACACGTCATCGCCAACGCCGCCAAATAATTTGTCAGCGCCCTCACCGCCGCTCAGGCTATCATTGCCGTCATCACCGTAGAGTGTGTCATTGCCCGCTTGACCATTGAGACTGTCAGCGTCTGCGCCGCCATTCAGCGTATCGTTACCGGTGCCACCATAAAGCGCATCGGCCCCCAAGCCACCAGAAAACACATTGTTAAATTCATTGCCGGTGATGTTATCGGCGAGGCTGGTTCCGACAACATGCTCAATCGACGACGGGTTGTTGCCCTCTACCGAAAGGTCAAGCACCGCGCCAAAACTGCTCTCGGACAGGTCGAGCGTATCAACGCCGTTGCCGCCGTCGACACTGTCCTCAAGCGATCCGTCAGCATTGGTTCGCACATAGACCAGATCGTTGCCAAGCCCGCCAATCAGCGTGTCGGCGTCGGCACCGCCTCTGATCACGTCATTGCCTGCGCCGCCGTCGATTGTATCAGAGCCAGCGCCGCCGATAAGCACGTCGGCACCCGCTGTGCCGGTGATCGTGTCACTAAACGCTGAACCAACTGCCTCTTCGATTGAAAGCAGTACATCGCCCTCGGCATCGCCGCCGCTCGCGGCAGCCGTTGCGCCGACCGCCAGATTGATCGATACGCCGCTTGCTGAAAGCGAATAATCAACCCGGTCGGTGCCGCCGAGGCCGTCAATCCGGTCAGCACCTGCCGACCCCAAAATGATATTATTAGCGCCGTCGCCAGTCAGGTTCTCGTCGCGGAATGTGCCGCCTGTGGGTGTGCTACCCACAATGCTGATATCGACGCCCTTGGATTGACTCACGGTCAGCAGGAAATTGTCTGAGATCGAAAATCCGGAATCGGTTGCGGTAATCTTGATGTCGAGCGTGTAAGCAACGAAACCGACCGTCGCCGTTGGCGGCGTGCCACTGAACGTTCTTGTGTCTGGATTAAAGGCTAACCATGTGGGCAACGGCGTGCCATCGGCCAAAGCGGCTGTCAGTGCCAGCGCGTCAGTTAACAGTCCGATATCGAGATCGATAAACGCCGTTGCCGGAATGACATGCGTAAACGCTTTGCCATCCTCGGCCAGCTTGTCAGCGACGGCAGGTGTGCCCAATATCGGCGCATTGTTGGTGTCAACGCCCAGACTGATCGTGACGTCGGCAAATTTGATCGATTGAATATTTTTGAGCCGGTCTAGCCCGTCGCTCGCGCGCGCGTTAATCCCTCTGACCGTTGTCGTTGTGCCCGTGACGATCTCGTAATCAGCAATATTTCCGGCGAAAACCGCAACATTAGTGCCAAGTTGCCCGTCGAGATAATCATCGCCGGTGTCGCCGCGCAATTGGTCATCGCCCGCGCCGCCGTAGAGCGCGTCATTGCCAGCGCCGCCAATCAGGATATTCGCGCCATCATCACCCGTCAGCAAATCGTTAAAGTTTGAGCCTGTCAGATTTTCGACCTGATAGTACCAGTCACCCGCAGCATCGCCTTGTAGCGCTTTTGCCGGGACAGTCGTGCCGTTAGAAGAACTATTGAGCTTGAGATCGGTTTTGACGCCGTTGATCAACAGCCCGCTGATGGCGTCGGTACTGGTTACCGTAGAGGCCGCAACCTGCGTTTCATAGCTTGCCGTATCGTTGCCTGCTCCGCCCCTGATGATGTCGCCGCCGCCGCCGCCGATGAGGAGATCGTTGCCCAAGCCGCCGCTTATATCATCAACACCGCCGCCGCCGTTGAGCGTGTTATCACCGTCTGAACCGATGATTATTTCCGCAGCCGAACTACCGATCACATTTTCAAAGTTCTTCAACGTGTCAGTTACAAGCGTCGCACCCGAACCCGTGACATGCGTGCCGCCTAGCGCGGTGCTGATATTGATCGTACCCGCCAGCGCGGTGTCAGACGCATCATAGGTGTCGATCCCGTCGCCACCGTCGAGCGTATCGCCGCCAGTACCGCCGCGTAGTCTGTCGTTGCCCAAACCACCGCTGAGGATGTCGTTCCCTGCGCCGCCGGTGATGAAATCATCGCCGACGCTGCCCGTAATCGTCTCGACGAGCGACCCGCCGTTAATCTGGGTAATGCCGTCAACGACGATATTTGTCAGATCGAGTGTGCTGCCCGAATTGGCATTGATAACGACATTAAGCTTGCCGTTGGCAGATATGCGCTCAATCTTGTCGAGTGAAACGATTCCAATCGTTGCGCCATCGACGTCTGCAAGGATCGTGTCATTACCGTCCCCGCCTCGGTAAATGTCAAAACCAGTGTCGACCCTGACGTAAAAGCTATCGTCATAAATTGACCCGTTTATCGTGTCATTGCCCGCCAGCGAGTAGAATCTGACGCCGCCTACGAGCGCAACATCGGCGGTGAGCGTATCGCTCGCAGCGGTACCGTTATAAATTGCGCGGTCGACGTAAGTTGCATTGTCCTGCCAATAATCGGCGAACGCTTTGGTGAGTCCTTGCGTGAGCGTCGTCGGAAATGAAGTTGGAACTGTGGCGCTCTGCGCGGTAAACTGCGCCAGCAGTGCAGCGACGTCAGACCGTGCGAGCGATTTGTCGCGGGTAACAATGCGTCGGGCCTGATTGGTTGGCGCGCCGGTTGTCAGCCTCCAATCCTTGATCCTGACCGCAGTACCAAGACCGATAGCAGTGATAACCAGATCGAAATTGCCAGCCGTAACGCTTGCGATTTCGCTAAACCAAAGCTGGGTTGAAGCAATGCCGTCAAAAATGATCTCGTCATTGCCCGTGCCAGTGGTGACGATATCTGCGCCGCTGTTGATGCCGAACAGGAATTTATCAGCGCCAGTGCCGCCGTCGAGGGTGTCATTGCCAGCGCCGCCGTCGAGCGTGTCATCTCCCGCGCCGCCGTAGAGGCCTGCCTTGAAGGTGGTTTGTGCCGTTGCGCCTGCACTGATCGTGA
>JAYVVW010000152.1:0-3230 GCA_043786595.1 Sphingomonadales bacterium
GCGCCCAAAGGCATTGTTAATCATCTCAAATCGCGTGATCGCAATGATCATCACGCGGAATTGGCGCGCGCTCGCGAGCTGGCACGTGATCCATTGCCGCGCACCCGCCAGGCTACTGAGGCCAGTCAACGCATCCCGATTTACGTCACTTTTCGGACGTCGGTCATCGCTCAAAACCTCAATCATTCCGATCAGCACGCGCTTTTCCCGATCGTAGCGGAGATGCTGCGCCACCCGGTCCTGCCCGGTTTCGCTGATGAGGGTGTGCGTAAAAGCCGTTGGCCGCCCATCTTTCAAAATCTGACGGATTGATTGGCGCGCCGCCTTCAGATCGTCACCGCCGAGTTGACGAATCAACTCGCTTGCAACACGTTCGCGCGACGGCGACGCAATCCGGCGGGCAAAGGCTTCGCTGAGTGTCACTAAACGCTTCGCCAAATCCCATTGCCAGGCATAGCTACCGCCCTGATCATTCTGGCGACCATGATCGGCATTCGGCCGGCTGCCACCCAGTCGCAACGAATAGCGCTCGGCAAAGCGCAGGTTCTGCCCGAATTCAGCCTGCGAAAAAGGCCCGGCGAGATAATGCGTAGCGCCCGCAGTGATGAAGCTATCGAGCCGCGCAACATCGCGCCTTGAAACAATCACAACAAGCGCTGCATCATTGATTTCGGCTGCGTCGGCAAGCGCCCGAACAGCCGCAAGTCCTTCATCAAAAGCACCGCGTGCATCGACAACCGCAACCATCGCGCCGCACGAGATAAATCTTTGTTCGGCATTTTGCGCACGCCGCGCAGCGATGGCCTGCCAACCCGCACGTGATGCAGCAAGCGCCAGATCATCACGATGTTTGAACGACAAGAGGAACAACGGGGCTTGCGCGCCCACTTCAACGTCACGATCTTCGCGGTTGAAAATGCTGCCCGTAATGATGCCGCTTACCTCCATCGCGGCGTGATAGCGCGACAAATGCTATCCGCCAACTGTTGATACTTGCCCCGCCGCGCGCGAAAGCCTAGCTAATCGCTCATGTCAGGTCAGCCGCCTTCGCTCCATGATCAATATGGTCGACAGATCAGCTATGTCCGGCTTTCACTGACCGATCGCTGTGACATGCGTTGCCGTTACTGCATGGCCGAAGATATGGTGTTTCTTCCCCGTTCAGAGATTTTGAGCCTTGAAGAAATTGCCACGCTGGCTGCTAAATTTATTGCGCGCGGCGTGCGGCGGATACGCCTGACGGGCGGTGAACCACTGGCGCGACGCGGTGCAGTTGATGTTGCAACCGCAATTGGCAAATGGATTGGCAACGGTCTCGACGAGCTGACACTGACAACCAATGCGAGCCGACTTGCCGAACATGCAGTGGGACTGCGCAGTGCAGGGATCGAGCGGATCAACATCAGCCTCGATACCCGCGACGCGGCCAAATTTCGTCACATTACGCGCACGGGTGACCTTGACCGCGTTCTTGATGGCATCGACGCTGCGAAGGCGCAGGGTTTTTCGATCAAGATCAATATGGTTGCGCTAAAAGGCATCAATGACGACGAGATCGCGCCGATGCTCGGTTGGTGTATCGATCAGGGTTTCGATTTGTCGCTTATCGAGACAATGCCGCTCGGCGTGATTGAGGATGATCGCACCGATCGCTTCCTTCCGTTGACGGCGGTCAAAGTGGCGCTCGACCAGAGCTATAATCTGGTTGCATCAACGCATAAAACGGGTGGCCCCGCGCGTTACTGGACGATCCCGCAAACGTCGACACGGCTAGGTCTGATCTCGCCGCTCACCCACAATTTCTGCGAAAGCTGCAACCGCATCCGTGTCTCTGCATCAGGGCAGCTCTATATGTGCCTGGGACATGAAGACAATGTCGACCTGCGCGCGGCTTTGCGCGGAGACGACCCGACCGCCGTTGATGATGCGGTCGACCGGGCATTGCGCAAGAAACCGCGCGCGCATGAATTTCAGCTCGCGACCCCCGCGACGCAGCGCCATATGAATGTCACCGGCGGATGAGCGACCAACCACGGCGCGCGCTACTCGCCTCGCCCACCGAAGACGCGCAAAATGCAGTACGCGTGTTGCAAGAACGGCGCGATTGGGTCAGCCTTGCCGAGGCCGACATGGTTGTTGCGCTCGGCGGCGATGGCTTCATGTTGCAAGTGCTTCACGCGATGCTCGAAATGCGGCGCATCGTTCCGGTGTTCGGTATGAACCTGGGTACGGTCGGCTTTCTGATGAACGAGTGGCGCACAAAGGGTCTCGACGCGCGGATTGCGCGGGCGAAGCACTTCACAGTCTACCCGCTGCGGATGGAGGCTCAAACGGTCGACGGCCATAAGGTCACGATGCCTGCGATCAATGAAGTATCGCTGCTCCGCGAAACGCGCCAGACCGCGAAGCTCGAACTGCGCCTGAACGGCCGAGTCGTGATGCCCGAACTCGTTTGCGACGGCGTGCTTGTGTCAACGCCTGCGGGATCGACCGCGTACAATCTTTCGGCACAGGGCCCGATCCTGCCACTTGGTTCGGGCCTGCTTGCGCTCACCCCGATCAGCCCGTTCCGCCCCCGGCGCTGGCGCGGTGCGATCCTGCCCGACAGCGCTGAAATTGAAATCAACATCCTTGATGCGGTCAAGCGACCCGTCAGCGTGGTGGCCGATCAGCGTGAGGTGCGCGACGTCAAGACGATCAGAATCGCGGTCGATCGCTCGGCTTCACTTACGTTGATGTTCGATCCCGAGCATGCGCTGGATGAGCGGATCACGATGGAGCAATTTGTCGTCTAGACGGGGTTGCAATCGTCGCCCGCCGCGCTATTACCGCCGCGTTGCTTACGCACATTCCCCGGTAGCTCAGCGGTAGAGCATCCGACTGTTAATCGGACGGCCGATGGTTCGAATCCGTCCCGGGGAGCCACATTTCAAAATTGTTAGCCATTGGGTGCGTCGTGGCAGAGATCTGCACGTTCAATTAACAATTTGCCAGCAAGCCGTACCAAAATGAAACATCGCAGCCATATAGCGCTGCTGTTGCGACCTTTCGGCGCACATTTGACAGTTAACGTGCCGAAAACTCTTGCGATCAGTGCGCAAGGCGGTAGCGAAGATTTAACGGGTAATTAACCTAGGCCGTGTTGACAAAAGGGATTCCCAAACGGCGTGTTTTATGATTCAAGACTGCTTTTTGGGGAGCAGTTATGGGTCGCGGGGATTTGTCGGACG
>JAYVVW010000153.1:0-13051 GCA_043786595.1 Sphingomonadales bacterium
GAGTGGATCAAAAGATCATGATCGGCACCAATCGCCGCCCAAGTCGCATCATCCCAGCCGAACTGCGCGTGCGACACATCGCCCGTGATCAGCTGAACCAAGCCGGGTACGTGCGATCCGGCGACCCAGGGCGCTGTCGCGATCACCGCGTTGTGGTTGCTGCGTAGCTCGGGATTGCGGTGAACCATCGCGGTCACCGCGTGGCCCCTGTCGCGAAACCGCGCAGTGATTTCGCCGCCGATCAATCCGGCAGCACCCGTGATGAAGATGCGTTTCAACAGCAGGCAACCGCGCCGTCGTCACCATTGCCCGGCAGCCGGTAAGGCACGCTTGCGCCGCAGCCGGGGAAGACGCCAAAGTGATGGCTGAAATCGCCGAAAAATTCAAAATGCGGCGCGAATCGCGTTTCGGCGAGCATTTTCCAGCTATTGCCGCATACGTTGAACATCCGGCCCTTTTCGAGTGCGTGGTGGCCATCAAGCATGAACATCCGTTCGGATCCTGCGACGGTGCCAAGATAGCGTACTGCCTGACCATAATCCTCACACTCAGGTTCAAACCCGTCGATCTTGAACAGACGGTAGGTCGCTGAATAAAAATTGATTCCGTCAAGTTTCTCAGCGATTGATGCGTCACCAATCCCCAGCGGACGGTCGGTCACGAGCCGCGGGTCGCCAAAGCCTGCCGCCTTTACCAGCCGGTCAAAATCACCCCAGTAAATCGCGCCCGACAGGCACTCACCGTGGAGCACGGGGTCAGAAAGCAGCGCGGCTGGCACACGGCGATCTGAATAAACGTCGCTGAAATACATCTCACCGCCGGGTTTGAGCAATTTGTGCGCGGCACGGAACACCGCCGCTTTGTCGGATACAAGATTGATCACGCAGTTCGAAATGATCACGTCGAAGCTGTTTTCGGCAAGGCCAAGCGTATCGAGCTTTTCGATATCGCCCTCAACAAAGGCGACGTTTGACTTGGCGTAGCCAAAGCGTTCGCGGTGCCATTCGATATGGCGGTTGGCGATAGCAAGCTGCTGCGCGGTCGCGTCAACGCCCGTCACGCTGCCATGTTCGCCCACCAATTGCGCCATGATATAGGCGTCTTGCCCCGCACCGCTGCCAAGATCGAGGATGTGGCACCCTTCAACCGCCTGCGGGAACACCAGCCCGCAGCCATAATAGCGCGCCTTCACTTCATCATGGACATTGGCGAGTGCCTTGCGCACGGCAAGCGGTGGTGCAGCGATCGTTGCGCACGCGTCGGTTTTCAGATCAGACGAATCCTCAAGGACATTGCCGTAATAATCCTGTGCATTTTCAAGCGTCGGGCTGTCGAGCGTCATTCAATCGTCCTTTGTACAGATTGCTTCAAGATACGCGCATCGGGCGTCGTTAGATGCACCGTCACCCAAGGTCAAAGCCGAACGAAGCGATTTGCTTTTGTCCCCGTCGGCAGTATTTCACTCAAGACGCTATTCGAACCGACAGGCCATAAAGTGACACTTTCCCCATTTGCGATCACAGACGCGGCTCCGCTGGCGCGCGAAAAGTTTCGCGATCCCGCGCGCACCGCGAAGGGCGATCCGCGCGCGCGCGTCGCAATGACTGGCCTGACGACATTATGGTTCAACACCGGCACGCTCTGCAATCTGGCGTGCATCAACTGTTACATTGAAAGCTCGCCCAAAAATGACGCGCTTGTATATCTGAGCGAAGCCGAGGTGATCACCTATCTCGACGAGATCGTGGCGCAGCGCCTGCCGACGCGCGAAATTGCGTTTACCGGCGGCGAACCGTTCATGAACCCCGAAATGATCGCAATCCTGAATACGTGCCTGACGCGCGGTTACGACGTGCTGGTGCTGACAAATGCAATGCGGCCGATGCGCCGGTTTGAAAGCGCAATCGCCGATCTCAACGCACGCTACGGCGCACAGATGATCTTCCGCGTCAGCCTCGATCATCACAGCAAGACGGTGCATGAGGCCGAACGCGGGCCAAACAGTTGGGACAAGGCGATCGACGGCCTCAAATGGCTGACGCGCACCGGCGTTTCGCTTGCGATCGCGGGGCGGATGGCGAAGGGCGAAAGCATGGCGGACGAGCGCGCCGGTTACGCGGCACTGTTCGCGCAGCACGATCTTGCCATCGACGTGACCGACCCCGAACGATTGGTGATGTTTCCCGAAATGGACGCAAGCGCCGACATTGCCGAAATCAGCGAAAGTTGCTGGGATATCCTCGGCAAATCGCCTGCTGACATCATGTGCGCAAGCAGCCGGATGGTCGTGAAGCGCAAGGGTGAGGCCACGCCGCGCGTCGCCGCGTGCACATTGCTACCCTATGATCCAGGGTTTGACATGGGGGCAACACTGGTTGAAGCATCGCAAGCCGTATCGCTCAACCACCCCCACTGCGCGCGTTTTTGCGTACTCGGCGGCGCGAGCTGTTCGGCGTAACCGACAATTTCCCATTGTCAGCGCGGCGATCCTTTGCCACCACTGCCACAAGACCTTTTCCTAGGAGATTCCAGATGCTGCGTCATATTTTCGCGGGCCTCTCGCTCGTTGCCGTCCCTGCGCTTGCTGCCCCGCCTGCTATTTCGATCGATACGCTCAAAACCGTCACCAAAACGCTGTCATCCGACGCGTTCGAAGGCCGCGCACCGACGACTGCGGGCGAGGCAAAGACAATCGCTTATATCGAAGCACAGTTCAAAGCGGCTGGGATCAAGCCCGGTAACAAGGGCAAATGGTTGCAAGATGTGCCGATGGTCGAAATCACCGCCAAGCCCGACGCGGTAATCAATATCGCAGGTGGCAAAGCGCCGATCACGCTCAACTATAAGACCGACATGGCGGTGATGAGCTACCGCGTCGTGCCCAAGACCGACATCAAATCGTCCGAACTCGTCTTTGTCGGCTACGGCATCAACGCGGCCGAGCGCGGCTGGAATGATTATGCCGGTGTCGATGTGAAGGGCAAGACCGTCGTCATCCTGATAAACGATCCCGACTATGAAATGAAAACGCTCGACGGGCCGTTTGGTGGCCGCGCGATGACCTATTACGGGCGCTGGACGTATAAATTCGAAGAGGCAGCGCGTCAGGGTGCGGCGGCTGCGCTGATTGTCCATGACACATTCCCTGCCGCCTATCCGTGGAGCGTCGTCGTCTCGTCATGGACCGGGCCACAGTTGGAACTCGATACGCCCGACGGCCATGCGAGCGATACCCAGGCAAACGGCTGGATCACGGGTGACGCCGCGCAGCGGATCATGGCATCGGCGGGCAAGGATTTGACGACGCTCGTTGCCGCGGCAAAGCAGAAGGGTTTCAAAGCCGTGCCGCTTGGCCTCACCGCGTCGCTCACGCTTGAAAACAGCATCCGGCGGCAGGCTTCGCACAATGTGATCGGAATATTGCCCGGCAAAACACGCCCGGGTGAACATGTCCTCTATTCGGCGCATTGGGATCATCTGGGCCGCTGCGAACCCGTGAAGGGCGATGACATTTGCAACGGTGCGCTTGATAATGCGAGCGGCGTTGCCGGGCTTGTGTCGCTGGCGCAGGCGCATGCCAAGGCGGGTGCAGCAGCGCGGAGCATCGTTTTCCTCGCGGTGACGGCGGAGGAATCGGGGCTGCTCGGATCAAAATATTACGCCGAAAATCCTGTCTATCCGCTCAACACGACCGTCGGCGGGGTCAATATGGACGGGCTTAACATCATTGGCCGCGTGAGCGATATTGTCGTGACGGGCGCTGGCAAATCCGAAATTGAACCGATCTTCGTCCGACTGGCCAAGGCGCAGGGCCGCAGCGTATCGCCCGAAAGCAGCCCTGAAAAGGGCCATTATTACCGTTCGGATCATTTCAGCTTTGCCAAACTCGGCGTTCCGATGCTCGACGGCGGCAGTGGACAGACACTGCGCGTCGGCGGTGAGGCCGCAGGCAAAGCGGCAGCGGAGGATTATGTCAACAACCGCTACCATGCGCCGCAGGATGAATATAATCCGGCGTGGAACTGGGCTGGCGCGGTCGATGACCTCACGCTCTACTATCAGGTCGGCCGCGAACTCGCCAACGGCACCACATGGCCAAACTGGTATCCGTCGGCTGAATTCCGCGCGATCCGTGACAAATCACGCGGGCGTAAATGAGCCTTCACCAACCGGCAGAATGGGCGCTTCATCAATGGGTCTGGATCGGCTTTCCAAGCGATCCAGACCTGTGGCTTGATGATCTTGACGGCGCTCAGGATGAAGTCGCGGCGTTCGCGCGCGCCGTCCATGCTCGCGGCCTGGGTGAGCGCGTCCGCCTCGTCTGCGCCAACGAACAAGCCGCACACCGCGCGCGCGCGCTTGCGGGTGACTGCGCCGAGATCGAATATGCGCCGTTCTTTGACATCTGGCTGCGTGATACCGGGCCAATCATCGCGGTGCAGGACGGTGCCGCCGTTGCGCTTGATTACCGTGGCAATGGCTGGGGCGGCAAATATCCCTCGCCGATTGACGACGCGCTCGCCGCAATCCTCTGCGCGCAATCGCACCTGCCGCGCGTCGCGCGTGACTGGATATTGGAGGGCGGTGCAATCGATGTTGACGGCGCGGGCTTGCTCGTGACGACCGAGCAATGCCTGCTCAATCCAAACCGCAATCCCGGACTGTCAAAGGATGAAATCGAAGCGCGGCTGCGCACCGATCTGGGCGTGTCGCGCGTGCTGTGGCTGGGTGATGGCCTCGTCAACGATCACACCGACGGCCATGTTGATAACCTCGCGCGCTTTGTCGCGCCGGGCGTGCTCGCGCTGCCTGCACCGCGCGGAAATGATGATCCCAACGCGGCGGTGTTCGCCGACGCGCATGCCCGCGCGCTGGCATTCGGGGTTGAGGTCGTCACGATCGCATCGGTTGGCCGATTTGAATCCGACGGCGAAATTGTCCCCGCCAGCCATATGAATTTCTACATTGGCGACGCAGCCGTCGTCGTGCCCACTTATGGCACGCCAAGCGACGATGAGGCCGTTGCCGCGATCGCTGCGCTGTTCCCCCAGCGTAAAACAGTCGGGCTGCGCGCCAATCATATCCTCACCGGCGGCGGTAGTTTTCACTGCATCAGCCAGCAGGTACCGCAGATTTGAGTGCGCGAGATGCTTGACTGGCCATCAGAATAACTTTGTTGCACACCGAACGAACTCGAATATGCAAGCATCATGACGCGCACGCTGACCCATCTTGAACGGCTCGAAGCCGAAAGTATCCACATCATGCGGGAAGTGGTCGCCGAGACCGAAAAGCCGGTGATGCTCTATTCGGTGGGTAAGGACAGCGCGGTGATGCTCCATCTGGCGCGCAAAGCCTTTTACCCTTCACCCCCGCCCTTCCCGTTGCTCCATGTCGATACGACGTGGAAGTTCAAGGCAATGTATGCGTTGCGTGAGAAGGCGGCAAAGGACGCGGGGATGGAGCTTTTGGTCTATCAAAATCCTGAAGCCATCGCGCGCGGAATCAATCCGTTCGATCACGGCGGGCTGCATACCGATATGTGGAAGACGCAAGGATTGAAGCAGGCGCTCGACCAGTACGGTTTCGATGCAGCCTTTGGCGGGGCGCGGCGCGATGAGGAAAAAAGCCGCGCGAAAGAACGTGTGTTCAGCTTTCGTAGCGCAACGCACCGTTGGGATCCAAAAAACCAGCGGCCCGAACTATGGAACCTTTATAATAGCAAAAAGGCGCGCGGCGAAAGCATCCGCGTTTTCCCGATTTCAAACTGGACCGAGCTTGATATCTGGCAATATATCCACCTCAACCAGATCGAGATCGTTCCGCTTTATTTCAGTGCGAAACGTCCGACGGTTGAGCGTGACGGCTTGCTGCTGATGGTCGATGATGACCGGTTTCAGTTCCGCGAAGGCGAAGTGCCCGTTGAACGCTCGATCCGTTTTCGCACACTCGGTTGCTACCCGTTGACGGGCGCGGTCGAAAGCGAAGCGACAACATTGCCGCAAGTGATCCAGGAAATGCTGCTGACGACAACGTCAGAACGCCAAGGGCGCGCGATCGATCATGATCAATCGGCGAGCATGGAGAAGAAGAAAGCCGAAGGCTATTTCTGATGTCAATACCGCCGCCCGCCGAACCCATCTACAAAACTGACGCGCTGATCGCAGCGGACATCGATGCTTATCTTGACGTTCACCAGCATAAGTCGCTGCTGCGTTTCATCACCTGCGGATCGGTTGATGATGGCAAGTCTACGCTGATCGGCAGGCTGCTTTATGACAGCAAGATGATTTTTGAAGATCAGCTTGCAGCACTTGAAGCCGATAGCAAACGCGTCGGCACGCAGGGGCAGGAGATTGATTTCGCGCTGCTTGTGGACGGGCTTGCGGCGGAACGCGAACAGGGCATCACGATCGATGTCGCCTACCGCTTTTTCGCGACTGAAAAGCGCAAATTCATCGTAGCCGACACGCCGGGGCATGAGCAATATACGCGCAACATGGTGACCGGCGCATCAACCGCCGATCTGGCGGTGATCCTGATCGACGCGCGCAAGGGCGTGCTGACACAGACGCGGCGGCACTCGTATCTCGCGCATCTGATCGGCATCAAAAACATCGTGCTTGCGGTCAACAAGATGGATCTGATCGATTATGACGCGCTGCGTTATCAAACGATCGTCGATGATTATCGCGGCTTTGCGCAGAGCATCGGGATTGCGACGTTCACCGCAATGCCGATTTCGGGATTCAAGGGCGACAATATCACCACCCGCTCGCTGAACACGCCCTGGTATGCCGGGCCGACGCTGATTGATCATCTTGAAAGCGTTGCGGTCAACGCCGAGGCCGATCAGGCGCGGCCGTTCCGGATGCCGGTGCAATGGGTCAACCGTCCCAACCTTGATTTTCGCGGCTTTGCGGGATTGATCGCGTCGGGCCGGATTGCGACGGGCGACGCGGTACGCGTGTTGCCATCGGGCAAGACATCGACGGTCAGCCGGATCGTGACGATGGACGGCGATCTTGAGGACGCCGTCGCGGGCCAATCGGTGACGCTGTGTCTGGCCGACGAAGTTGATTGTTCGCGCGGTGACGTGCTGAGCGCCGCCGATACGCCGCCGCAAGTTGCCGATCAGTTTGAAGCCACAATCGTCTGGATGGACGATGATCCAATGATCGTTGGCCGCGGCTATTGGCTCAAACTTGGCACGCAGCTTGTGTCGGCAACGGTGCAGCCGCCCAAATATCAGACCAACGTCAACACGATGGAGCAACTAGCGGCCAAGACGTTTGAATTGAACGCAATTGGCGTTGCCGAAATCGCGACTGACAAGCCGATCGTGTTTGAAGCTTACGCCGAAAACCGGACGATGGGCGGGTTCATCCTGATCGACAAGATCACCAACGCCACCGTGGCGGCGGGGATGCTCAATTTCTCGCTCCGTCGTGCGCAAAATGTCCATTGGCAGGCGCTTGATGTGAGCCGCGAAGCCCATGCCAACCTCAAAAATCAAAAGCCTGCGGTGCTCTGGTTCACTGGGCTTTCGGGATCGGGGAAATCGACGATTGCCAACCTCGTCGAGAAAAAACTCCACCGGATGAACCGTCACACATTCCTGCTCGACGGCGATAATGTCCGCCACGGATTGAACAGGGATCTGGGCTTCACGCAGGCCGATCGCATCGAAAATATCCGCCGCGTTGGTGAAGTGGCCAAGCTGATGGCCGATGCCGGGTTAATCGTGATTACCGCTTTCATCAGCCCCTTCCGCGCCGAACGCGAAATGGTGCGCGCGATGCTCAACGCGGGTGAATTCATCGAAGTGCATATCGATACGCCGCTCGCCGACGCCGAGGCACGTGACGTGAAGGGGCTCTATAAAAAGGCGCGGGCGGGCGAGCTCAAAAATTTCACCGGGATCGACAGCCCCTATGAAGCGCCCGAGACCCCCGAAATCCGGATCGACACAACGCGCCTGACTCCCGACCAAGCGGCTGACCTGATTATCGAGGCACTGATCGGATGAGCGAAAGCGATGACGCGCTCGCCGAACGATTGGCAACGGGCGCAGGTGCCTTGCTGCTTGCGCTCCAGCAAGGTGGACGGTTCGAAGGCAAAGCACTGGGCAATGAGGGGGACAGCATTGCCAACCGCTATCTGATTGATGCCATCCGTGCGGCGCGGCCAAATGACGCGATCCTTTCCGAAGAAGAAACCGACAGCGCGGCACGGCTTAGCCAAAAGCGCGTGTGGATCATCGACCCGCTCGACGGCACGCGCGAATATAGCGAAGGGCGGAGCGATTGGGCGGTGCATGTTGCACTGGCGGTGGATTGCGTTGCGGCGGTCGGCGCGGTCGCGTTGCCAAGCCTTGGTATTACATTGACGTCAGGAAACCCTGCACCGCTGCAAGCGCGCAACGACCCGCCGGTGATGGTGGTCAGCCGAACGCGCCCCGCTGCCGAAGCAGTTTCGGTAGCGAACATAATGGCGGCTACACTCTTACCAATGGGTTCGGCTGGTGCCAAGGCTATGGCCGTGGTGCGCGGTGAAGCCGATATCTACCTTCATTCGGGCGGCCAACATGAATGGGACAATTGCGCACCCGTCGCAGTGGCGCAGGCGGCGGGGCTCCACTGTTCGCGCATCGACGGCGCGCCACTGATTTACAATCAGGCCAACACCTATCTCCCCGATCTACTCATCTGCCGACACGAGGATGCCGCCGGCATTTTGGCAATGATTGAACGCGCGGCACCGAAATAACTGACTTTACATATGGGGTTTGTTCGCGTATCGTTCGCTTTGACTTGACGGTCGGTTTGAGCAGTAAACGTAATATAATTACAAAAATGCTCTCAAAATTGTAACGTACCGAGTCAACTTCGGTAAACTTCCGAGTCGCGGCCCGCAAATGTTGGCCACCAAACTTCCGTCTCCTGAGCTTGTCGAAGGATTGTTCTTTCTTTTCATGAACATCAAGTAGGAAGTGCAGTCCTTCGACAGGCTCAGGACAAACGGAGGCAGGTTGATATCATTGCGCGTTGGGATGAGCTTTACCGCAGAACCATCCGGTCGCCGCTAAGCGTCAGGCTACCGAGTTGCGACAGAAACGACTGGCCGAGCAGCGACGTATCAAGCCCGTCATCAAGCACCACGCCGCTGACATCAAACGCTTCTTTCTGCCCGATTGCGATGCGGTGGATCGAAATGTCTTCGCCGCGCACATCGCCCGATGCGCTGCGGCCGATCACCGAGAAATGGTCGGTCGAAAACGCAATCCCTGCACGCTGCGCATCGGCTTTGGTCAGCGCGACTGTCGTCGCGCCCGTATCAACGACGAAGCGGATCAACTGACCATTAACCATCGCTTCAACGTAAAAATGACCGTTCGGTGCTTTTTCAATGAGGTGATCGGCGCTATAGCTTTGCGTTGAGGAAGCGGCAGGCGGCGCACTTACCACGGCGTCGATCCGGTCTGCTTTGCCCGATGGCATCATTAGACCGATTGCAGCACCGATCACAATTGTACCAATCATGAATTTCTCAAACATCATCCTGCGATAAGCCAGCGCGCCTTAAACTCCGTTTGAGGATATGGTAACGGCTGCGTTAAGGCTCGCTAAGGACACGCGCCACGGCATTTGCCCAACCGTCGAGCCGCTTCGTCCGCACGTCGGCGTCAATCGAGGGTGCGAACCGTTGCACCGCGCGGCGCATCACGCTCGCATCCTCAAGCGACTTGTAGAGTCCGCAGCCAATTCCTGCGAGCATCGCAGCGCCCATTGCAGTTGTTTCGGCAAAGTCAGGCCGCTCGACAGGAATTTCGAGCATGTCCGCAAGATCCTGTGTCAGCCAGTCGTTGGCGACCATCCCGCCGTCAACGCGCAGTTCGGCCCAGTCGGCCCCGTCTGCGGCAAAGGCGGTTTTGAGATCATGCGTCTGGTGCGCCATCGCCTCAAGCGCGGCGCGCACAACATGCGCCTTTTTGGCGGTAAAGCTCAGCCCCGAAATCGCCGCGCGCGCATCAGGCCGCCAATGCGGCGCGCCAAGGCCCGATAAGGCAGGGACAAGATAGACGCCGCCATTGTCCGAAACCGAACGCGCCAACGGCTCGCTTTCCTGCGCGCTTGCGATCAGTTCAAGATCATCGCGCAGCCACTGGATCAAGCTTCCCGCAACGAATACAGAACCTTCGAGCGCGTAATGCCGCTCACCGTTCAATTGCCACGCGATCGTTGCAAGCAGGCGGTGGCGCGACTGCGGCAATGTCCGCCCGGTCTGTGTCAAAACAAACGCGCCGGTGCCGTAAGTGGCTTTGGTCTGTCCCGGAGCAAGGCAGGCCTGGCCAATCAGTGCGGCTTGCTGATCGCCTGCCATGCCTGCAATCGCAATCGGCGCGCCAAACAAATCTGCACGTGTCGTCGCAATCGGCCCGGCACAGTCGACAATCTCAGGCAGAATGGCGCGCGGCACGCCGAACATCGCGAGCAGGCCGTCATCCCAGCCGCTGGTGCCGATTGCCATGAGCGCGGTGCGTGATGCGTTGGTTGCATCGGTCACATGCGCGCCGCCGCTCAAACGGAACACGAGATAGCTTTCGACCGTCCCAACCGCCAGATGTTCGCCCGCCGCGCGCAATTGCGGCCAATGATCAAGCGCCCAGCCAATCTTGCTTCCCGAAAAATAGGGGTCGAGCAGCAGCCCCGTCTTGGCCTGAAGCAGCGGTTCAAAATCTTGCGCTTTAAGGTTGGCACAGATGTCAGCCGTGCGCCGGTCTTGCCAGACGATCGCAGGGGCAAGCGGCTCGCCCGTCCGCTTATCCCAGAAGACAATTGTTTCGCGTTGATTGGTGATGCCGATTGCTGCGATCCGGCCCGCCCCGCCTGCACGTTCGATCACAGCGCGGGCGCACGACAGCGTATGCTCCCAGATTTCAACCGCATCATGCTCGACAAGCCCGGGCGCCGGATAATATTGCGTCAACGCCGCCTGTTCGCTGTCAATACATGCGCCGTCGGCCGCGAAAAGCATCGCGCGTGTCGAAGTGGTGCCTTCATCAAGCACAAGGATATATTCGCTCATGGCGGCGGTGATATTGACGCGCCCGCGAATTGCAATAGGGCACGCTCGCATGTTCAACGACACCAGTTCCACGATCGCACTGCTCCATACGCGTCGGTCAGGCAAACCGCGCGACATGATTGCGCCCGGCCCGAATGCCAAACAGCTAGACGTGATCATGCGCGCCGCAGTGCGCGTGCCCGATCACGGCAAGCTTGCGCCGTGGCGGTTCGTCATTGTCGGGGATGATCAAAGAGATGCGCTGGCTGAACTTCTGACCAGCGCCTACCGCGCTGAAAAGCCCGACGCGGGGCGGCTTGAAATTGAATCGCTGGTGCAGTTTGCGCATCAGGCGCCGACGCTTGTCGTTGCGCTTTCATCGCCGGTTGAGGGCAGTAAAATCCCGCTTTGGGAGCAGGCGCTTTCGGTCGGCGCGGCGTGCATGATCCTGCTGAGCGCAGCACATGCTATGGGCTTTGTGGGAGGCTGGCTGACTGGCTGGCCCGCCTATTCGGATGCCGTCCGCAATGCCTTTGGCGCGTCACATGAGCGGATCGCCGGCTTCATGTTCATCGGCACGCCCGACCGCGCGCTTGAAGAACGTCCGCGCCCAAATTTTGCAGACGTGGTGACATCATGGTCGCCGTCCTTTTAAGCTGACATCGGCTGTGTGTTAGTGTATTACGATGCCATGACAGACCAGAACTCGCCCGAAATTCCAGTATATCTGCGGCTGCGTGCATTACTTGCCGCGTCAATCCTTGAAGGCAAATTTAGCGAAGGCGATCAACTGCCATCGGTACGCGCATTCGCCGCAAGTCACGGCGCAAACCCGCTGACGGTTGCAAAAGCCTATCAGGCGCTTCAGGACGACGGCTATGTATCGGTCAAGCGCGGCGTCGGGATGTTTGTCGCAGACGGTGCGATCGACCGACTGCGCGCGCAGGAACGCGAAACATTTCTCACCAAAATCTGGCCGCAGATGCAGGCGCATATTCAGCGGCTTGGCATTGATCCCGCCGAATTGGTCGCATCGCATCACGCATAGAATTATGGCGCGCGCGCCTGTCATCTGCTAATTGCAATCTATGGTCTTCAAACGCTTATTCGGCCGTTCGACGGAAGCAGCGCCCCCCGCCTGGCATGCGCCTGCGGGCCAGCGCATCTATGCTGTTGGCGACATCCACGGACGGCGCGATTTGCTTGACGATCTTTTGATTCAAATCGACGCCGATGACAGCGCACGCGGCAATGCCCAGACACAGCTTATCTTTCTGGGCGACCTTGTTGATCGCGGCAGCGATTCGCGCGGCGTAATCGAACGCCTGATGCAGTTGCGTGATGCGAGCGACAATGTGCGTTTCCTCAAAGGCAATCATGAAGAGCTGCTAATCCGCGCATGGGACGGCGATACCCGCGCGACCAGCCTGTTCAACCGGGTTGGCGGGCGTGAAACGATGCACAGCTACGGCATGAGCGACAGCGCCTATGACGCGCTCGATATCGCCGAACTTGCCGAGGCGATTGCGGCGCACGTGCCGCGCGCGCATATCGAATTTCTCACCAGTTTTGACGATTTCATTGAAGCGGGGGACTATCTGTTTACCCATGCCGGCATCAGGCCCGGCCTGGCGATTAGTGAGCAGGAAGCAAGCGACCTACGCTGGATTCGCCGCGAATTTACCGAATATGGTGGCATGCACAGTCACATGGTCATCCACGGCCATACCATCACCGAAGGCATTGATGAACAGCCAAACCGGATCGGGATCGACACGGGTGCATTTGTCACAGGACGTCTGACGGCGATCGGAATTGAAGGCAGTCAACGCTGGTTTTTGGGAACGGGCGGTTAGACCAAGATGACGAACGACTAAACCACTTCCGTCTCCCCGTGCTTGACACGGGTGTGGATTCACATTTGAAGTGCAACGGGTTGAGGATTTCGGCTGGTGTTAGGAAGCCGAGGCATTTTCTGGGTGTG
>JAYVVW010000154.1:0-10867 GCA_043786595.1 Sphingomonadales bacterium
TGCCTCCAGTCGGGCTACGCCCTCCCTCCAACACCAGACCAAAAACATCCTCTCATCCTGATTGTCGCCCAGTTCTCAACTTGATCGTCGCGCAGCAGCTACAGGCCGTCCTGAACGATTCAGCACGGTGAGGCCTTGCCTGATCGGCATGCAATCGCTTGAAGTAGCCGCGCATCGGATAGGCGATCTCGACACCCAAATGATCAAGAAGAGGCTCTTTGGGCAGTAATGCGGTGGCGACGGCCCGTCCGCACCGAAAAATGGACGGATCGCCAAAGCTCACATAATAACCCAAGATGCTGCGGGTCCAGATTTCGACGAGAAAGGTCAGCCATGGCCGCCCCAATTTTTCACGACGCAGGCTATCAACTAGGATCACGTCACCCTTGGTATGATCCATCTGGACGAGATCAAGGAACCCCTCGCTCAGATATTCGCCAGGATGCGCCTCATGGGCGCTGCGCGACTTGGACCCCATCGTGGCCTTGGCCCATACGGATCCTGATATTTCTTTGAGCAAACGCTCGATGTTGCGCTCACTCGGCACCAAACCGGCAGCAAACTGATAATCGCCGTTGTCAGCTGTCAACCGGCCCCAAATCTGCCGTGCGGCCTCGGCGCGCGAAGGCGGCACGAATTTGAGGCACAATTCAGCCGCAATCGTATCAATAGCTTCCATCACCTCAGGGTCAATCCGGTGCGAACCGGGCTTTGGCCCCCGTGGCAGCGGAGCCAATGTCTCAGGCACGGGACTTTCCTTGTACCGCGCCGAAAGTGTCCGGATTTGGCGCTCCTTAAGGCCTGTGGCTTCCGCAATAGCCGCAACTTGCGCCGCTGTGACCGATCCCGTCAATGAAACATGCTTGCGAAAATGCGGGAAAAGCGCCGCACCGGACTCAAAGGATTTTGGGCTGCGTTTTGGTGCGGGAACGGGCTTGCGCTCAATCATAGGATTGGCTCCGCAAAAATTTCCCTGCTGAGCATCATGTAGCTTAATTTGGCTTTGTGGGCGACACCAAAATTGCGCCAGCCCGAGTTTATTGCATCACAATCTTAATTGTATGCCGCAAATCCTCGTGTTTTTGAAAATGCAGTCGATTTTGGCAGCGCACAACGCCACTACCCTCGCCTTCCGTCTCGGCCAATTGGACACGGTCGCGCGGTGCCTGCTTGGCGCACCAACGCTCTACACACCCGATATGCGCGCCGCACTAGCCTTACGCTGGCTGACACGCATTTGGGCACTGTACCGCGAAGATCGCGCCATTTTGACAGGCGAAGCGCTGATCGGTGCGGAATGCAGCGCCGCGCGCAACGCCTTTCTCGATCTCCTCGGGAGCATCCATCCCCCAGACATCCTGATTGCCGACGCCATTGGACTCGTCCGCCGCATCGCCATTCGCCCGCTCGCCCATGAACGCCGTGAAACAACGGAGATCGTCGCAGCGAGTGAGCCCGTCCTCACCGCCGTCCTCGAGGCCCTCACCAGTGGGCGATTGCCCCGCGATCCGGTGCGACGACTCGAGGTTCTGATCACCCAGTTTCGCTATTCAAACGCCCCCAACGCAGCGCCGCTCGCCGCCACCGCCCAGACCCCGTGCTGGGCGATCAATCTGGCCGCTGCTGCGCGCAGCCCTGCGTTCTACCTGACGCGTACCCCCCTCCCCGTCCCCGGCATCGTTCGCCGCAAAATGTTTCGAGCTGACCGCGACCGGGACGCACGGCGGCGCGACATCACCGTCTCTATTGATGCAGCGCTGCACGACACCACGTGCGACATCGCCATGATCCAGCGTGCCGCCCTTGCCTTCAAACGTGACTTCACCCGGCAACGTTCGCATTCACGGCTCGCTACCGCTTGGTTTCTTTTGTTTGCGCTTGATGCGCTCAGCCCGGCGCAGCTGGCCCGCGCGTTGCCCGCATCCAAAGCAGGGGCTGCCAAGTTGCTACGGCAGCTCGTCGCAGCACAAATGGCGCACCATCACGGGACGCACGAACCCTATGTTTGCGCTATCCGCTTTGCTGTGGCCTTTCCAGCATGGGAAAGCGACGCTTTTGCAGCGCAAGCCATGGAAAACACTCCGTTCGACCCTGCACATTCTACGGCCGAAATCGAGGAATGAAGGAGGGCATCGGACCCTGAACTTCACGACCCTCTGTGTCCCTGCTGCTGTCGTACCAGCGCATATGCCATAATCAACTCATACAGGTCAGCGTCCCAGTTACCCAACTGCACCGAGACAAGCCTTTCGCGTACCGATCGTTCGGTCTTAATCGTGCGCCGACTTGCTCTTCGATTGAGGGCTTTCCCGCCAGACTTTAAAAGTTGCGATGTCGTAAGAGCAACCCGGCCTTCAAAACGCTGCGCGGCCCGCTCATCTTGGCTATGGGCAGCGGCGCGCAATGATAGAAGCGCGGACGCGAGATTCATGCATTCTCCGGCTCAGATTATTTTGAGACGCTTAGGTGACCTCGACGCAAATTGCGTGACACTGAACGCACGCTATTTGAGACGAATGCGCAAAGAGGCATATTTGACGCACATTATGTGAGACAGATAATCGGTGAGTAGGACCGGCGGGACGTCAGCGATCCCTGCCGGAGCGCTGCGTCAAGATGGGGCTCTTTCAAATCCGTGCCTCGGCGTCACTAACGTATCGGCGCAGCACGCGGTTGATTTCAGTTTGATAGCCGCAATCATGCGTGTGCTCTTTGAACCACGTGACGACGTCCGCGTCGAGCCTCAGCGTCACTGGCTTCTTGATAGGCCGGTACAAGCCAGGCCGCCGGGCATGTTGCCAATTCGCGGCGGGGGCTTCGGGAATGTCACTGGTATCAATCTCGCTATCCGGCAATGTCTCCAGACGATCAAGCTGCGCCTGCAATTCAGCACTTCGCTCAGTCTTCTTCATAGCGTTTCCTTTCATGCTTTGTCGCGCGTCGCGCGCCGATTATCCGAATTTGGCTTTCTTCGCCTGGTTCGGGGTAACTATGGACAGCCAACAGCATCGTGACCGTGCCCACGATGCCGATGGCGTGCCACCGCTGCTCACCATCAAACGTGCGATCGGGCAACAAATTCCGGGGACACAATACTAATTAGCCGCTTCCATTTATCCTCGATTGGAATTTTGGGGACACAATACTAATTAGCGCCATCCTCCAATTCAAACCGGCACGCAGGTTGCGAGATGGATTCCCGCCTGCGCGGGAATGGCGGGTTTAAGGAGGCTCCCCACCTTTCGTCGTCACACCCGCGCAGGCAGGAGGGTTGAGTCACGTTTGAAGTGCAACGACTGGACACTTCCATCAATCTCCGCTTTGTCACCCGCGAGCGAAGCGCGGCAATCCAGTCCTCCAGTGTTTCGGCCACTTTCTGTATTGCCGCAGTCGCCTCGCCCCTTCGCATTGACGTTTGATGGGGCCATCAAATTCAATAACTTCTCTCCTTGCAAAACAAGTCTAGCCGCAGAAGCGGCGGGGTGCTGACGGGTCAGCGGCGGCGATGTTGTGATCCCGGATCGGGCCTTGATCGGGAGTGGTGTGACAAAAGAGCGGAAGACACCTGCGAATCGGGCGCAACTCTTGACTATGATTAGATTTAGCGAAACAGCGTGACGCTGTCAAGCGTTGAATCGAGATGCGACAGGATCGACCGCCCAATCGCGCCTGGGGATGCCCATTGCGTAGAGGATGACGCTGAGATCGCCGTGGACGATCGCGGCGCCTGATGCCGCGCGTGTGACGGGTTTGGCGTGATAGGCGACGCCCAACCCTGCCGCTTCGATCATTGGGATGTCGTTTGCGCCGTCGCCCACCGCGATGACATCACAGGTCGTAACGCCCCGCTGCGCCATCGCCATATTGAGCGCGTCAAGCTTGCTGTGCGATCCGATGATCGGGCGCGCCACGGTGCCGTCAAGTACACCGTTCGCAATGCCTAGGACGTTGGCGATCACGCGGTCAAATCCGATTTTCGCGCCCACTGGCTCGGCAAACCGCGTGAAACCGCCCGACACCAGAACGGCATAACCGCCCGACGCGCGCACCGTCTGCACCAGCGCGCGCGCGCCCGGCATGATCTCGACACGCTCTGCAAGGCAGCGCGCAATTGCGCTTTCGGGCAGCCCTTTGAGCAGCGCGACGCGCGACGTCAGCGCCGCTTCGAAATCAAGCTCACCGCGCATCGCGCGTTCGGTCACTGCGGCAATCTGCGGCTTGATCCCGGCATAGTCGGCAAGTTCATCGATACATTCGACGGTGATCATCGTTGAATCCATATCGGCGATGATGAGGCGGCGGCGGCGTTCGGCGGTGCGCTGGACGATGACGTCGATTGGTTGTTGAAGAGCTTCGAGTGTTTGGCGGGCACCCGCCGGGTCATGCGCAAAGTGAATGTCGCACGCCTTGCCGTCTTCGATCCACGCGCGGTCGGTGGGCGCACAACCAAGCGCAGCCAATCGGTCGGTCGCTGACGAAATATCTCCCGCAGACAGTCGTCCTGCTGCTACGAGCGTTGCGGTGAACATGTCTTTCCCTTCTGATCGACCAAGTGTCGCGCTTATCGCGGGGCCAACCGCGAGCGGCAAGTCTGCAATTGCACTCGCGCTGGCAAAATTGACGCCCTCAGTCATTATCAACGCCGATGCCAGTCAGGTGTACCGCGATCTCCGCGTCATCAGCGCACGCCCTTCGATTGAGGAAGAGGCAATGGCGCCGCACCGGCTGTTTGGGACGATCGACGGAGCAATTGCCTGTTCGGCAGCGACCTGGGCAGATGCGGCGCGCACGGCGATCAATGAGGCGCACCGCGCTGGCGTGTTACCTATCCTTGTTGGCGGCACCGGGCTGTACATCAACACTTTGCTGAATGGGATTGCGCCAATCCCCGACATTGACCCCGCGATCCGGCAGGCTGTGCGCGCAATGGCGGTTGGCGACGCATATGCCGCGTTGACAGGCGAAGATTCGACAAGTGCCGCGCGCCTTGCCCCCGCCGATACAACGCGCGTTGCCCGCGCGCTTGAGGTGGTTCGGTCAACTGGCGCGCCACTTTCGCACTGGCATGCCCGGCGCGTTGGCGGCATAAGCGAAACGATGAAGCTTGCGCCGCTGATCGTGCTGCCGCCGCGCGAATGGCTGTTGGCGCGCTGCGACGCGCGCTTTGCCGCGATGTTCGAAAATGGCGCGGCACAAGAGGTTGCGGCTCTGGTCGCACGAAAGCTTGATCGCGCACTTCCGGTGATGCGCGCGATCGGGGTACGCGAAGTCGCCGCTTATTTGGCCGGCGAGACAGATGCAGAGACTGCGACTGCGTCGGCGCAACTCGCCACACGGCAATATGCAAAGCGGCAAAACACGTGGTTCAATAATCAGGCGCCCGGTGACTGGCTGCGGGTCAGGCAAGAGATAAATAACGAAAATGTTATAGATTTAGCAATAAAATTACGTAGAATGGTCTTGACGTTATAGTATATGTCGTTAGACGGGCGCCTCTGGACAAATGCGCTGCACCGCAACAAGGGACAGCAGGCGATTGAATGAAGTTGGGAAGTGTTGATGGCGAGCGAAAAATCAGGGGCTGACATTCTCATCGAGGCGCTTGTCGATCTCGGTGTCGAAGTCGTCTTTGGATATCCTGGCGGCGCGGTGCTTCCTATTTATGACGCGATTTTCAAACAGAAGCGCATCCGCCATATCCTCGTCCGCCACGAACAGGCAGCGACGCATGCCGCCGAAGGCTATGCGCGTTCGACGGGCAAACCCGGCGTCGTGCTGGTCACATCGGGCCCCGGCGCAACCAACGCCGTGACGGGAATTACCGATGCGCTGATGGATTCGATCCCGATGGTGGTGATCACGGGTCAGGTGGCAACGCATCTGATTGGCACAGACGCGTTTCAGGAGGCCGACACGATCGGCATCACGCGCCACTGCACCAAGCATAATTATCTCGTCAAATCGCCTGACCGGCTTGGCGACATCGTCCATGAAGCATTTCACATTGCAACGTCGGGTCGCCCCGGCCCGGTTGTGATCGACATTCCCAAAGATGTGCAGGTCGCCACCGCGTTCTACCGCAAGCCCGGCCCGATCCAGCATAAGAGCTACCGCCCGCAGGTTAAAGCTGATCTGGCATTGATCGAGGCGGCGGTTGAAATGCTCGCCGCGGCTGAACGCCCGATCCTTTACACAGGCGGCGGGATCATCAACAGCGGCCCCGGCGCAAGCCAGGTGTTACGCGAACTCGCACGGATTACCGGCGCGCCCGTCACGTCTACGCTGATGGGGCTCGGTGCATTCCCCGCCGCAAGCGACCAGTGGCTCGGCATGCTTGGGATGCACGGCACGTTTGAGGCCAATTGGGCGATGAACCAGGCCGATCTGATCGTCTGCCTTGGCGCACGATTTGATGACCGCATCACCGGGCGGCTTGATGCCTTCTCGCCCAATTCAAAGAAAATCCACATCGATATTGATCGCAGCTCGATCAACAAGGTCGTTCGGGTTGAATTGGGTATTGTCGGCGACGTCGGTCGTGCGATCGAAGACATCGTCAAGGTTTGGAAAGGCCGCCAGCATCAAAAGGCTGATCTTTCGGCGTGGTGGAAACGGATCGACGACTGGCGCGCGCGCAAATCGCTCGACTATCCAGCGTCATCGCGCGAGATCATGCCGCAACACGCAATCGAGCGGCTGTATCAAGCAACCAAGGCACGCAGCCCGATCATCACGACCGAAGTCGGCCAGCATCAGATGTGGGCAGCGCAATATTTCCATTTTGAAGCGCCCAACAAATGGCTCACGTCAGGAGGTCTCGGCACGATGGGTTACGGCCTGCCTGCGGCGATTGGCGCGCAGATCGGCAATCCAGCCGCGCTCGTGATCGACATTGCGGGTGAAGCGTCGATCCAGATGAACATACAGGAGCTTGCCACCGCAACGCAGTACCGCCTGCCCGTCAAGGTTTTCATCCTCAACAATGAATATATGGGGATGGTGCGCCAATGGCAGGAGCTGACCTATTCAAGCCGTTATTCCGAAAGCTACAGCGACTCGCTCCCCGATTTCGTCAAACTGGCCGAGGCTTACGGCTGGAAGGGCATAAGGATCGATGAACCGGGCGATCTTGATGCCGGGATTGCCGCGATGCTTGATCATGACGGGCCGGTGGTCGTCGATTGCCGCGTGAGCAAGCTGGCCAATTGCTTCCCGATGATCCCAAGCGGCGCGGCACATACCGATATGATCCTGTCCGACCATAAGGTTTCAGGCGAGATGTCTGACGAAGCAAAGGCGCTTGTCTGATGCATATCAAACCCGAAGCCAATGAACGGCATACGTTGTCGGTTACCGTTTCAAACGAACCCGGCGTGCTCGCGCGGATCGCAGGGATGTTCACCGCGCGCGGCTATAACATCGAAAGCCTCACCGTTGCCGATATCAGCGATCATGATGCGATCAGCCGCATCACGATTGTCACCAGCGGAACACCGCAAGTGATCGAACAGGTTGTCGCACAGCTTGACCGGCTCGTGCCCGTTCACAAAGTCACCGATCTCACGGTGCTGGGCGATCATGTCGAACGCGAACTGGCACTGGTCAAAGTGGCTGGTACCGGCGATCACCGGATCGAAGCGTTGCGTCTGGCCGAAGTGTTCCGGGCAGGTGTTGTTGATACGACCATCTCAAGCTTTGTTTTTGAAGTCACTGGCGCTTCGACCAAGATCGACCGCTTTGTCGAGTTGATGAGCGAAATCGGGCTTGTCGAAGTCGCGCGCACCGGCGTGGTTGCAATGGCGCGCGGCAGAGACGCCGTATGAACGCGCGTGGTCAGGGATAAGCGTGCTGGAAACACGCCCTGCCCCGCCAGCCAAGGCCGTTGCCCGCTTTGAACAGGTGGCGTGCGACGCATGCGCAAGCATTTTGCAGCAGCCGCTATACGCTTTTGATTTTGACGGAGAGCGCGCGGCAATTGTCCGCTGCGGCTCATGCGGACTAGCCTATAGCGCGCCGCGTCCCACATCAGAAGCTCTTGGCGGGTTTTACGGCGCGAACTATTATTCGTTCGGCGTTCCGTCGGTCGCGCCAGCTAAGCCAAATCCGGGGCTAAAAGAGCGGCTGCGCCATACCATTTTGGCGCGGCACTTCGGTTATACCCAGTTACACGCCGATGCGAAAATTCCGCGCGCGGTCTCATCGTTTATGGCGCGTTTTCTGGCGTTACCAGATTTTGTAGAAGGCGGCGTTTTGCTTGATGTCGGGTGCGGATCGGGTGAGCGTATGCTCGAATTAGCGCAGTTCGGCTGGCAGGCAAAAGGCCTTGAATATTCACAGACCGCAGCAGATCAGGGCAAATTGGCCGGGCTTGACATCAATGTCGGCGATTTGACGCGTTGCGATTTCGCCGATGACAGCTTTGCCGCCATCACATTTTACCATTCGCTCGAACATGTATCATCACCGCGCGCGACCCTCGCCCGCGCGCGTCAGCTACTCCGTCCCGGCGGACAGTTGCTGATCGCCGTGCCCAATTTCGGAAGCGGCGAGCGCAAGATTTTCGGGCGTCACTGGGGATGGCTGCAAATGCCGACGCACTTGTTTCACTTCGATAAAGTCTCGCTCACGCAGAGTGTGCGCGGCGCAGGATTTTCCGACATAGACGTACGTTATTCGTTTCATGGCTATTCGGTTGACAGTGCGCGGCTGGGCGCGTTTGCAAAGGTCGCTGAACCACTGCTCAAAATTTTTGCTCTGGCGTCGGCGTTCGCGCGTGATGGCAAGGCACTCACCTTGGTCGCGCGCAAGCCGGCCTGAAAAAATCAAACCGCTGCTCAGATGAGTGGCCCCAAGCAAACAAGAGGGAAGTCAGATGCGCGTTTATTATGATCGGGATGCTGATCTCAAATTGATCGAAAACAAGAAGATCGCGATCATCGGCTATGGCAGTCAAGGCCATGCCCATGCACAGAATTTGCGCGATAGCGGCGTCAAGGATGTCGGTGTTGCGCTACGCGAGGGCTCGGCCACCGCGAAAAAGGCGATTGATGCTGGATTCAAGGTGCTCTCGAACGCCGAAGCCGCGGCTTGGGCCGACATCATCATGATGCTCGCCCCCGATGAACATCAGGCGGCAATCTACGCCGATGATCTGCACGCCAATATGAAACAGGGCGCAACGCTTGCCTTTGCACACGGTCTCAACGTGCATTTCGGATTGATCGAGCCACGCGAAGACCTTGATGTCATCATGATCGCACCTAAAGGCCCCGGCCACACCGTACGCAGCGAATATCAGCGCGGCGGCGGCGTCCCCTGCCTGATCGCTGTCCATCAGGATAAAAGCGGCAACGCCCATGACATCGGGCTTGCCTATGCCAGCGGCGTTGGTGGCGGACGCAGCGGGATCATCGAAACCAATTTCCGTGAAGAATGTGAAACCGATCTGTTCGGCGAGCAGGCCGTATTGTGCGGTGGGATCACCCATCTGATCCAGGCCGGCTTTGAAACGCTGACCGAGGCAGGTTACGCGCCCGAAATGGCCTATTTCGAATGCCTTCACGAAACCAAACTGATCGTTGACCTGCTGTATGAAGGCGGCATCGCCAACATGCGCTATTCGATCAGCAATACCGCCGAATACGGCGACATCGTCACCGGACCGCGAATCATCACCGCCGAAACCAAGGCTGAAATGAAGCGCGTGCTCGCCGACATCCAGTCAGGACGGTTCGTTAAAAACTTCGTTCTCGACAACCGCGCGGGTCAGCCCGAGTTAAAAGCGAGCCGCAAGGCAGCGGCCGCACATCCGATCGAAAAGGTCGGATCAGAACTGCGCGCAATGATGCCGTGGATCGCAAAGAATCAATTGGTCGACAAGGCCAAAAACTGAACTCTTGGGAGAGAGGCTTGACGAAGGCGGGGATGGAGAGGACAACTCTCCGTCCCCATTTTCTTATCAGGAGCCTTACCATGCGCAAAACATTGCTCGCCCTGCCGCTACTCGTCGCCGTGCCGCTGATGGCACAAATGCCAAAGGACATCCCCGGAACGCTTGACGCCAAGCGCGTTACCAGCGGCACCTACAGCATCGATACCGACCACACGCTGATTGGCTGGACGGTAAACCACCTCGGCTTCAACGATTATTACGGACTGTTTGGCGGCATCACCGGCACATTGAAACTCAGCACCACCGCGCCCGCCACGAACAGCGTGACGATCGACATCCCTATCAGCGGACTGACGACGACCAATGCCAAACTCAATGGCCATCTGAACAGCCCCGACTTTTTCGACACCGCCAAATTCCCCGCTGCCAAATTTGTTTCAACCAGGGTCGTCGTCAAGGGCATGTCCGCGATGATCACGGGCAACCTGACGCTCCACGGCGTCACAAAGCCAATCGTGCTCGATGCACGATTCACGGGCGCTGGCTCTGGCATGATGTCCAAAAAAGAAACCGTCGGATTTCACGCGACAACGACCGTCAAACGCAGCGAATTCGGCATGGGCGGCTTTGTGCCATTCGTCAGCGATGCGGTGCCGCTCAAGATTACGGCGGCGTTTGAAAAGACGGGGTAGGATTGCCGGATCGGTGGGGGTGAGGCGGCGCGAGGTTGCGTGAGCCGCCTCTGGTTGGTGATGAGCGGCCATTGGATTGCAGAAATGATGGATGGGCGGAATGTTGTGGAGTGCTGACAAGCGGGTTTTCAACGAGGCGCTAAAAAACGCCGTTTGTTCGAACTCACGTCGTTGGCCGCGTTTGACCACTATTTGATTTTATGTCCGCTGTTGAAGGTAACATCATGCTGAGTAAATTTCGCCGTGCTTACTACTCTGCGATGGCTTTGCACCACTTCGCTAG
>JAYVVW010000155.1:0-32989 GCA_043786595.1 Sphingomonadales bacterium
CTCGCCAACTTGGTCAGGTCCGGAAGGAAGCAGCCACAACGAATTCGTACCGGGTCGTTCCGGCTCCTACCACTCCTGCAACTTGCCCGGTGCTTTTCTGCTTCGACATTGATGCATCGTCTGCCTAATAGGCACGATGTCCGAATCCTTTGATCTTGGCGAACCCCCTGCGCCGCCGCCCGCTTCTGGTCAGGCATATCGTGTGCTGGCGCGCAAATACCGTCCGCAGCGCTTTTCCGAGTTGATCGGACAGGACGCCATGGTGACGACGCTTGGCAATGCGATCAAGCGCGACCGGATCGCGCATGCATTCCTGATGACCGGTGTGCGCGGCGTCGGCAAGACTTCAACCGCGCGGCTGATTGCCAAGGCGCTCAATTGCATCGGGCCAGACGGGCAGGGCGCGCCAACGATTGATCCATGTGGCGTTTGTGAACCGTGTATCGCGATTGCCGAAGGGCGTTTTATCGATGTGCTTGAGATGGATGCTGCGTCAAATACAAAAGTAGAGCAAATGCGCGAATTGCTCGATAATGTGCCATACGCATCAACTTCTGCGCGTTACAAAATTTATATCATAGATGAAGTTCACATGCTGTCGAACAGTTCATTCAATGCGCTGCTCAAGACGCTTGAAGAACCGCCACCGCATGTGAAATTTCTGTTCGCAACGACTGAGGTGAACAAGGTGCCGGTCACGGTGCTGTCGCGTTGCCAGCGTTTCGATCTTCGCCGGATCTCGGCCGAAATGCTCGCCGCGCATTTTGCCAGGATCGTCGAAGCCGAACAGGTCAAAGCCGAAGATGAAGCGCTGACACTCATCGCGCGCGCCGCCGAAGGATCAGTTCGCGATGGGCTGTCGATCCTTGACCAGGCGATCGCGCACGCCGATCTGGACGGCGACGGGATGGTCAGCGCGGCGCAGGTGCGTGACATGCTAGGCCTTTCGGATCGCGGCGCGGTGCGGCGGCTGTTCGGTCTGCTGATCGGCGGCGATTCGGTGGCGGCGATCACGGCACTACGCGAACAGCGTGATCTGGGGGTTGAGCCGCTTGCCGTGCTGCGCGGTTTGCTCGAAGTGAGCCACGGCGCAACGCTGGTCAAGGTTGGCGCGCCTGCTGATCCGTCGCAGTCGGTTGAGGAACGTGCGGCACTTGATCGCTGGGCCGATGGTCTGTCGTTTCCGCTGCTTCACCGACTTTGGCAGATGTTGCTCAAGGGCCAGGAAGAGGTTGCGCGCGCGGGCAACCCGCATGAGGCCGCAGAAATGGCGCTGCTCCGCGTGATCCATGCCAGCCAATTGCCCGATCCGGCCGACCTGATCCGCAAGCTTGAAAGTGGCACGACATTTGCCAGCACTGCACCCGCCGCCGCGCCGCCTGCGAACCCGATCCCGCACGATTTTCAGGCAATGATCGCGGCGATTGAAGCAGCGGGCAAGCACCGGATCGGCGTTCAGCTTCGCGATGAAGTTGGCCTTATTCGTTACGAACCGCCCACGCTTGCAATCCGGCCAACACGACCGTTCGACGTGCGTGAACTGGTTCAGACGCTCAAAGACCTCACCGGCGTTACATGGGACGTCAGCACCGAAGATCAAGCCGCCGCGCCGACGCTGCGTGAGCAAGAGGCGAGTGCTGCTGCTAACGAACGAACCGGCGTGCTCGCCCAACCGCTGGTCGCAGCGGCGTTCGAAACCTTTCCCGATGCCGAATTGATCGGCTATGAAATTAGCCCTACACGGAGTGCAAACGCATGAACTCGCTCGATGATATCTTGAAAATGGCGCAAAATGTTCAGGATGAACTGACCAAGGCGCAGGCCAATCTTGATACGATCGAGGTCGAAGGCGCAAGCGGCGGCGGCCTCGTTAAAGTCCGCGCGACTGCAAAGGGCAGCATTCGCGGGATTGAGATTGACGACAGCCTTTTGAACGTCGGCGAAAAACAAATGCTTGAGGACTTGATCGTCGCAGCGTTTAACGACGCGCGCGGCAAGGCTGACGCCGTTTCAAACGCCGAAATGGGCAAAATGACGAGCGGGATGCAGCTCCCGCCGGGGTTCAAGCTGCCTTTTTGACAAAATCAAGGCGGATTGAGAGCCCGACGGCGTGCGCAGCGCGGGTGAGAGTTTCGAGGGTGACATTCTCGGCGCGGTCATTGAGAATGCGATCAAGCTGGACACGGCTGGTGCCAATTCGTTCGCACATGGCAACCTTTGAAACCTTGTGATCGGCCATTTCGCGCCTGATGCGCATTGCCAAAATCAGCTTCCAGCTGCCGATCGACACGGCCTCCTCAATTCCCTTCTCACGCAAGATCGCCGCGAATTGATCGGCTCCCTCAATCGGCAATTCTGAAAAATCTCTCATGCGTCACCTATGGCAAAATGTGTTTCATAATCGACCGGGCCAGAGCCTCATCTCTCTCCCGGTGAAATTCGGAACTCGACATTCTCCCCAACAGGGGCAGGGAAAATCCCGTGGCTGTCAGGCACAAGTATATACGGAAATATACGCCTTTCTCCACCTTGTCGGTGTATGTCCATAATCCATCATCCAAGTCACCGCAGCCAGAACCATAAAGACCTTCGGTGGCAATTGCCATCAGAGCACCAGCAATCGCCGCTGCTTCGCCGGGAGATCGTTCACGAAGCCATTGGTAAAAAGCCGGGGATGAAATTCCAATCGCCAATCAAAATTTCCTCCACACAAATTCAGAGTATTTGAAGCAAAGAATAAGTCAATCCAGACACCCATCGAGCGCATCCCGGCGTACCACGCCAGAACGCGCCTTGATCCGGTTGCCGTAGCGGCGGGTATAGCCGCTCGGGGCGGCGGCATCGCGTTTTTTGGGCAGCGGCAGGATCGCGGCGATGCGCGCGGCTTCGGCACTTGTCATCTGATCGGCATCATGCCCGAAATAGCGCTGTGACCCGGCGTTGACACCGTAGGTGCCGATGCCCGTCTCGGCAATGTTGAGATAGACTTCCATGATCCGCTTTTTGCCCCAGATCGTTTCGATCAACAGCGTGAACCACGCTTCAAGCCCCTTGCGGAAATATCCGCCATTCTGCCACAGGAAGGCATTTTTTGCGGTCTGTTGAGAGATCGTCGATCCGCCGCGTATCCGCTTGCCACGCGCGTTGCTCTGCATCGCTTTCTGGATCGCTTCGCTGTCAAAGCCGTGGTGCGCGCAAAATTTGGCATCTTCTGCCGCGATCACAGCACGCGCCATGGTTGGGTCAATCGCATTGATCGACATCCAATCTTTCGTTAACCCGCGCCCCGCAATAACATCGCTCATCATTGTCAATGTAATCGGCGGCGGCAGCCATTTGTAAATCAGCACCCACAAAACCGAGCCCGTCACGAAATAGACGATCGCGCGTCCCACAAACCAGCCAATGCGGTAGACAGGTGTGCGAGCGGGGGTGCGTTTGGCCATGGCAATCTGTTAGTCGCTATCAACACGTTTGGGCAAGCGCGTCGATCGCGTTACATCAGGCCAATTACATCAAGCAGGCGCAAGCATCCCGCGACCGCCCGCGATGCGCATGATTGCCGCCTGAAGCTTGTCAAAAGCGCGCACCTCAATCTGGCGGACACGTTCGCGGCTGACGCCGTGAACCTGGCTCAGTTCCTCAAGCGTCTTCGGCTCTTCGACCAGACGGCGCTCGGTAAGGATATGCGCCTCACGCGTGTTGAGGCTTTCCATCGCTTCGACAAGCATCGCACGGCGGACGACACGTTCTTCGATGTCCGAAAACACTTCATCCTGCAGCGGCGCGGTATCGGCAAGGCTATCCTGCCACTGACCCTCGCCGTCTTCATTAAGCGACACGTTGAGCGACGTATCGCCGCCGTTCGCCATGCGCCGGTTCATGCTGATCACATCGGCTTCGGACACGCCGAGGTCGGTTGCGATCTTTTTGAGATTTTCAGGGCTGAGATCGCCATCTTCGAACGCATCGAGATTGCTTTTCATCCGTCGGAGATTAAAAAACAATTTCTTTTGCGCTGCGGTGGTGCCCATTTTGACAAGGCTCCACGAACGCAGGATGAATTCTTGCATCGATGCCTTGATCCACCACATTGCGTAAGTCGCAAGGCGAAAGCCCCGGTCTGGCTCAAATTTCTTGACGCCCTGCATCAGGCCGATGTTGCCTTCCGAAATCAGTTCGGAAACGGGCAGGCCGTAGCCCCGGTATCCCATCGCGATTTTCGCAACGAGCCGCAGGTGCGATGTAACAAGCTTTGCCGCAGCATCGGGATCCTGATGTTCCTGAAATCGTTTTGACAACATATATTCTTCTTCAGGACTCAGCAGTGGAAATTTGCGGATTTCCGAGAGGTAGCGGTTGAGGCCAGCCTCACTACCCAGTGCTGGGATCGTTGCAGGCACGTTACTGCGGCGCGCAACGGTTTTACCCGATGGCTTGCTCGCAGCGCGCTTGCGCGGCTTCGCTATTTCGGTTTTCGAAGCGACCGATTTCGCAACCATGATCTTTAGAACTCCCTTGTCGCGCCAAAATGACGCGTTGCCTTATTGGTCTATACCAACAAGGTGGTGAATAGTTGCTGCATATCAATCGGCATGATACTTTCAAAGCGGATATTTTTTCGATCAACAGGATGGATAAATCCGATCACAGCGGCGTGGAGCGCCTGACGCGCAAAGCCAAGATCGCTCAGGATCGCGCCGTGAACCGCGCGCGTTCGGCCGTAAACAGGGTCACCGAGCAGCGCGTGATTGATCGACGCCATATGCACGCGCACCTGATGCGTTCGCCCGGTTTCGAGTTTGCATTCGACAAGTGCGGCGTCGCGCAGTGGCTTTACTACTTTGTAATGCGTCACAGCGCGTTTGCCGTGGCCCTCGGAACAGATCGCAATTTTCTTGCGGTCGGCATTCGAACGGGCGAGCGGCGCATCAACCGTCCCGCTCGAACGCAGCGGCACGCCCGAGACAATTGCCATATAACGACGCTCGATACTATGATCGGCGAACTGTTTGGCAAGCCCTTCATGCGCGCGGTCTGTTTTGGCCACAACCATCAATCCAGACGTGTCCTTGTCGATCCGGTGGACGATGCCGGGCCGCGCTACGCCGCCAATTCCTGACAGTCGCCCGGCACAGTGATGGAGCAAAGCGTTCACCAAAGTACCGTCAAGATTGCCAGCAGCAGGATGAACGACAAGTCCTGCCGGCTTATCGACGATCAGCAGATGATCGTCCTCATAGATGATCGTCAGTGGAATATCCTGCGCGACGTTATGCGCGGGCGTCGGCGCGGGAATCGCGATACTGTATTGCGTATTGGCCTTGAGCTTGAACGACGGATCACGGAACGGCGCGCCACCGCTTTCAACCTGCCCCGCCGAAATCAGGCTCTTGAGCCGTTCGCGCGACAGTGTCGGGACAAGCGCGGCGAGCGCGCGATCAAGTCGCCAGCCAAGCATCTCGGGGGTGGTATTCACGGTCATGCTGGTCGCGGGATCATCCATGCGCTAAGCAATTGGCCATGTTTGTCGAGATATCAAGCGCGCTGGTTGACGGCATGATCGCAGAGGCCGCGCGAACGCCTGATGTTGAGGTGTGCGGTTTGCTGTTTGGGACGATGCTGCGCGTTGCGTCGTTTCAACCCACACGCAATGTCGCCGCTGACCCTGCGCACCATTTTGAGATTGATCCTGCGGCGTTGCTGGCTGCTCACAAGGCAGAGCGCGTCGGCGACGCACGCCTGCTCGGGCATTATCATTCACATCCAAGCGGTGCGGGCGCGCCCTCGTTGCATGACCGCGCTGCGTCATCAGGAACAGGGCGACTCTGGATCATCATCGCGGCGGGCAACGTGACCGCCTGGCGCGAGCAAGGGGCCAATGATTTTGAAACGTGTCGCATCCATATTTGCTGACAATGGCTGGTAGTGTCGCAGTTTGAATTGTGACGCATCGTCCCCATCTGAGGCTCTTGGTTAATACGCGTTGGTTGACAGTCAAAGGCGAGGCGGCTAGCGGCGCGAGATTGAGAATATTGTTGTAAAGGTAATGATTGAATGTCAAACCCTAGGCGTTCGTCATTTCTAAGGGGCAAAGGAAATGAGTAAATTGGCTGATATGACTGCTTTTGACGAGTTGGACGCGATTTCGATTACATTGGAAGGCAAGTGTCGTCCGGATGGCTTATTTTTTGTGAGCAGCTCCGAACTCCCATTTTTTTCTGCGGTTGGGCGAGACGAACAAGAAGCTTTGGACAATACGATTAAAATTCTTGGGCCATATCTTGAAGCCAACATTCCAGAGTACGTTGATTTCAAGAGAGTCAAAGATGCTTCGGACGTAATGTATGGCTCTGATGACCATAAGTTATTCCCCGCGCACATGATTGCAATGCGGGGAGAGCATGTTGGGTGCTGAACAAACCAGTCCTTTTTTGATTGACCGCGAAATCCAAGAAGCTGCATTCATATCATTGAGCATTGTGCCAAAACAGATATTCCATGATTTGCCGGGGCAAATGTGGCAGGCATCCGACGGGCAAGGCGATGGGCCTTCGTTCGTTTTGCAGTGGTTCGGCGAAAAGCAGCAGTATTTTGATTCTCAGCAGGTTCAGCAACATTTGATTGACATTGCGGATTGGCGGAGTCGCAACCCTCCTAAGCGGGCGCACTAATTTTAACCTGCGCGTTTCCGATCGAGCAGCGAACCTTAGGAGCCGGGGAATTTTACCTAGCACCACTACAAGGTAGATTGCATCCTCGCGCGCTTCTGTCCATTGGGGCTTTTAAATAGCGCCAAGAGCTTTTTGCACATGCTCAAGTCTGGCCTCTAATTCGGACACCTTTTTCGACGTTATCTCGTCCCCGCTGGGGGAAAAAAGTTTGGACCCAGCCTCAAACCATTTAAGTTCATCGCGGATAAACTGGCGCTCGATGCGCGCCCATTTTTCAATTTCGTTCGTCATGGCAGCCTCCATACTTCCCGATTAGCAGATAGTCCCGCGATGGACCGAATGCTATAGGGCGTATCAAATTTTGATCTAGGACACGACCTCCCAGTTTCGTTCCTTGCAAGTCGCTCGCCGATTCGCCAAAGAAACGGTTGTTTCTAGAGGATTTGAAGTCATGACGATGAGTTCGATTGATTTTGCGAGTTTGCTCTGCTCGCGGCTGTGTCATGATCTTTTGAGCCCGGTTGGCGCGCTCAATAACGGGATCGAACTGCTCGTTGACGAGCATGATCCCGAAATGCGTGCGCGCTGCCTTGAACTGCTTGCCGATAGTGCGCGTGCTTCGGCGAACAAACTCAAATTCTTTCGCCTCGCTTTTGGTGCTGCGGGTGGCTTTGGCGATCAGGTTGACGCGCGTGAGGCCAAGACTGCGATTGAGGGCATGTTCGGCGTCGGTGGCCGTGTCGAGCTTGGCTGGCTGGTCGGCGATGCGACGTTGCCAAAGCCTGCGATCAAACTGCTGCTGAATCTTGCGCTGATTGGCGGTGATGCGTTGGTGCGTGGTGGACGTCTTGACGTAGGCGCCGAAACGCGTGGGCGCGTGACTGAAATTGTTGTCCGCGCCGAAGGGCCACGACTTGTGCTTGATCCTGAACTGCGCAACGCGCTGTTGGGCCAGGCTGATGAAGCCAACCTTGCGCCACGCGCGGCTGCGGCTTGGCTTGCGCACCGGCTGGCAACGGACAGTGGCGGCGCAATTCAGGTGTCTGACGTATCCGATCCCGTGCTGCTATTTGGCGCGACGATCGGCGCGGGCTGATCGCATGAGTTTGTGAGCGAGCGCGAAGAACATTTGGCCGGATTTACGCCGCGTGACTTTATCATTGCCGGCGTGATGAACCTGATGTGGGGGCTCAATCTGATCGCGGTGAAAATGGGCGTCGATCTCATTTCGCCGCTTGCCGCTGCGTGGTTGCGCCAAACGATGGTGCTGGTCATTTGCCTGCCTGCACTGCGAATCATACCCGGCAAGATGCGCGAACTGCTCAGCCTTGGCGTGCTTTCAGGCGCGCTATTTTACATTTTCGTCAATTTCTCGCTGGTGGTGACTGATAATATTGGTTCGCTGGCGATTGCGGGGCAGCTTGGCGCGCCATTTTCTCTGATCCTTGCGATTATTTTTCTGGGCGAGCGTGTTCAGAAGTTCCGGATGATTGGCATGGCACTCGCAATGCTGGGAGTCGTCGTGCTGGTGTTCGACCCGGCGGCGGTCAACGAAGAGCTTGGCATTGCGCTGACCGCCGTTGCCAGCCTGATCTGGGCAATCTGTTCGCTGATCCAGCGGCGGCTGCGCGGGGTTCCGGTGTTAACGATCTATGCGTGGGTCGGGCTTTGCGGCAGCGTTGCGCTGCTTCCGGTCACCGCAGTGTTTGAACCCGGCGCGATTGCGAGCCTCCGGCACGTCCCGCTTTCAAGTTTTGGCTGGATATTATTCTCCGCAGTCGGATCAACGGTGATCGGGCAGGGGGCGATGAGCCTGTTGCTCCAGCGCCATCCGGTCAGCAGCGTCGTTCCGCTTACCTTCCTTGCGCCAGTCATCGCAGTAGTCGCTTCGGCGTGGTTTTTTGATCAGCCGATGACGCCCGTCATGATCATTGGCGGCTTGACGGTGCTTGCCGGGGTGGCGATTGTCACGATCCGCACCGCGCGTGCCAGTGAGAGCCAACCCAGATCATGACCGAGTTCATTGAAACACCGTCACCCAATTTCGATGATCGGATATTACCGGTTACGATGATCGTGCTGCACTATACCGGGATGCAAGACGCGGCATCGGCCATCGCGCGGTTAAGCGATCCAGAGGCCAAGGTGTCAGCGCATTATCTGATTGCCGAAGACGGCCAGATTGTACGCCTTGTCGATGAGGACAAGCGCGCATGGCATGCGGGGCGCTCGCATTGGCGCAAGATTGGTGACGTCAATTCGGCAAGCATCGGGATTGAAATCGTCAATCCGGGGCATGAATTCGGCTACCGTCCCTTCCCGATAGCACAGATTGATGCGCTGATCCCGCTGATGCAGGCAATCACGCTGCGATATAAAATCACGCGCGGCAATGTCGTTGGCCATTCGGATATCGCGCCTGCGCGCAAGGATGATCCTGGTGAGCTGTTTCCGTGGGAACGGCTGGCGCGGCTACGTTTGGCGCTGCCCAGCCCGACCAAAAACTTGATGGATCCGCACTGGACCGATGGCGGCTTCCTCCTCGCGCTTGAACGATTTGGCTATGACGTCACCGACCCGATCGCGGCAATCCGCGCATTCCAGCGGCGGTTCCGCCCGACCAATCTCGACGGCATCATCGACGGCGAGTGCCGATCAAAACTGCTCGCGCTGCTCCTTCCAAGGCCAATGGGCGAGGATTAGGCGCGCAGTCGTCCGCGATATTCCATCGCGACGTCGCTGCGTTCGTACGTTGCACCGTATGTCCGCATGATTTCGGGGCTGTGTTCAAAACCTAGCTTTTCATAAAGATGGATTGCGGCGAGGCATTTTTTGCTCGTCAGAAGATAAAGCAGTTTCATGTCCATTGTCCGCGCGCGTTCCAAAATGGCTTGAAGCAGAAATTCGCCCGTTTTAAGTCCGCGAACAGTTTCGCGGACACCCATCTTGGTGAGTTCGTAACAGCCAGGATCGCTCTGTTTGAGCGCGCAGACACCGATGATCCCGTCGCGTTCGGAGCTGACATATAAGATCGCTCCACCCTGATTGATGATCGTCCGGCGCGGATTGCGAAGCACTTCGATGTCATGCGCTTCAAGCACGAACATGGCTTCGATCCACTGCGCATTGATGTCATAAAATGCCGGCGCGAGCGCATCTGAAAATTCGGAGATTGTCAGCGCGGGTTGCAGCAGTGTGGTCTTGGTCGTCACGTTTTCACCCCCCAATAACGCCGCATTTTCCTATGCACTGCGTGCGGACTTGGCAACATACAAACATTGCGGCTATGGCGTCGCTGCCAGAGGGTTGGGCGACCGCTGCTGCGCGGGTAACTGCGCAGGGGAGGAAAGTCCGGGCTCCAGCGAGGAACGGTGCCGGATAATGCCCGGCTGGGGTGACCCAAGGGATAGTGCCACAGAAAATAAACCGCCATTCTTTGGGATGGTAAGGTCGAAACGGTGCGGTAAAAGCGCACCGCGCGTCTGGCAACAGAAGCGGCACGGTAAACCCCACCGGGAGCAAGACCGAATAGGGATGGCGCATGGCATCCTCCTGCCAGTCATCCGGGTAGGTTGCTTGAGCCTGTTGGTAACAGCAGGCCTAGAGGAATGGTCGCACAGCGCAGGTAACTGCGTGGACAGAACCCGGCTTACAGACCCTCTGGCATTTACCGCACCACCCATCACCCCCGCGAAAGCGGGGGCAAATGTCTGCAACGATTCGGCTGTGTGTGGGAAATCGTGCTTGCCTTGATGACGCATTTGTCCATACTCGCAGGTAGATATTCAGGAGGGAATGTTATGCGATCGGGAACTTCGCTTGCAGTCACGCTAATGGCTGGCACGTCGTTGATTGGTGCCACAGCGCAGCTACACGCCGCGCCCGCCGCCGTCGCACTCCCCGCCGTGCCGCCTGCCAGTGTGGCAGCCCCGCCGACATCGACAATACAGCAGCAATTCGACGCCGGAACCGCAGCGATCGCAGCAGGCGAATGGGCGCGCGCACTCGAAATTTACACCACACTCGAAACCAAACTCGCCACGCGGACGCCTGCGTCCAAGAGCTTGGCGGTGGTAAGATTGCGCAAGGGCCAGATGTTGTCCCGATTGGGTAGGGCTGGTGAGGCTGAAGCAATCATTCGTGCAGCACTGCCGCTCGTGTCGGCAACCGACGTAAATCTTCGCGGCGAGCGCTTCGAATCCTACCTTGCATTGGCGAATATTGCAGAGCGACGCTTTGATTATCCAATGGCTGTCGCGTATCTGAATGACGCACATCTGACCGCTCCTTCCCCTTTTGCCGAACTCAGCGTCTTCATGCGATCGATCCAGCTGAACATTTTTGTTGACCCGGATGCGGCACTCGCGACGACAGATGCGGCGTTAGCAATCATCAAGCAAAATCCGAATACGAACAAGGAGTGGACAGGCGTCTTCCGCAATTTGCGCGGTCGCACGCTGCTCAACATGGGCCGGATCAAGGAAGCACGCGCGGAATTAAAGGCGGCGGTTGATACGCTTGGTGTACTCGGAACTGAACGACGGATCAATTTGTTGGATGCTACTGCGCGATCCGATGCCGCAATCGCAGCGTTTCGCGACGGCAAGCCTGACGAGGCAAGAAATTTCCTTGCCTATGCTGGAACAGCTCAGGCGTCAGACGAAGGCTTTCGACTTGGCGAAAATATGAATCCACCACAATGTGGCGGGAAGGATGGGGCGAAGCCCGAAGACGTCGCCATTGTCGAATTTAACATCAAAGATGATGGCAGCGTGGGTTTTGCCCGTCCGGTTTTTTTCTCTGGAAACAGAGCGACAGCCGTACAATTTGCAGAAGCCGTATCGGACTGGAACTGGACGCCCGAGGCGCTGGTCAAAGTGTCGCCGTTTTACCGGGCGCTCAACCGTGTGGAATTACGCTGCACGACTGTGTTTGACCGTCCGGCTGTAGCGTCGTTGATCCAGTCTGATTTTGATAACTGGCTTGCGACCAAATCGGTTGCAGTTCGCGAAATTTCGGCCCCCACTGAGGCAGGTGTGATTGCCAAAATAAAGCTTGAACTAATCTCGCGTTCTAATGAATTTGGTAACGATTCGGTTCAACTGCTTCGTTCGTTAATTCACTTAGCGGCTTTTCCGGGTGTTCCCGGTGATTTGGCAAAGACTTATGCCGAACAAGCCCTTTCAATCGCGCGAGCAAATGGTGCGCCAATTGCCGCACAAACCTATCTGCGCCTTTTTGTCTGGTCGAGGTTGGATGGCGGAAAAGCCGATGGGCGTGATCCCGTGCATCAGGCGATAGCTGCCGCATTCAACGACCCTGATCTCGCGGGAAATGCGCGCTCACTTGCGGCGGCGCGACTTTATTATTTTGATTGGCTAAATTCTCAGGCACGGCTTGCCAATGGTGCGGCAATTTTGCAGCCTGTTGCAGACGATGTGCGTCTCGGCGAACGCGATCCTTTTCGTGTAGGCGCACTTACGAGGATGGCGGGTCTGGCCGCAGCAACTGGGAAGATTGATGACGCGCGTAGCCTTTTTGCCAAGACGGGCCTATCAGCGCAGCAGTGCGCGCTTGCCGACGCGCGGCCTGTCCAGACGAGCGGATCGCTCGGGAGGAGCGATTTCCCAAACGAAGCGCTTCGATTCGGGTTTGGTGGCTGGACCGTCGTAGAGTTTGATATCGCGGCGAACGGACTGACTGCTAATCGGCGCGCGTTGATCGCATGGCCGCCGTTTGTTTTCGGCGACGCAGCCACCAAAGGCCTTGGCACCTTCAAATATTCGCAATCATACCGACCAGACGGAGCAATTGGGTGCGGAGGGCAACAGCAGAGAATTTCTTATAAGATCGGGGGCATTCGGTAATCTTCTCAAGCAACCCCTAGCCTACCGCGCGACCGTTGGGTAAAGGCGATGCTATGGCGAAACGTTCACGATCCGATGATTGGGCATTCCCGCGCTGGCGCGCTTACGGGGCGAGTACCGAGGCGACCAAGGTGCGGATGTGCGATCGCTATGGATGCAACGAAGTCGGCGACCGGCCTGCGCCAAAATCACCCAACAGCCCCGAACGCTGGTATTTCTGCCTTGCCCACGCCACCGAATATAATGGCCGCTGGGATTATTTCGAAGGACTGAGCAAGGAAGAGGCCGCCGAACGCGAAGCCAATGAACGGCGCGATGCGTCAGGCTACCGCGAGGCACAGCATTACGGCTGGGCAGGGTCGGGTGACGGATCGCGCAGCCGCGACGAGATGGCCGCGCTTGATCTGCTCGAAGTCGAGGTCGACGCCGAATTTGAAACAATCAAGCTGGCGTGGCGGCGAATGGCGAAATCCTGGCATCCCGATCTCAAACCCGGCGACGGTGATGCCGCCAAGAAATTTCAGGCGATCCAGGCGGCGTATGACGTGCTGCGCAGCGCCGAAGAACGACGGATGGCGCTTTAGGGTTGGGCGGGGGGCTTGGCTTGAGCCTATTACCTAACCCGTTTGTCCTGAGTAGCTGCTGAGCCTGTCGAAGCTGCGTATCGAAGGTGGTAGCGATTCAGTTGCCAGCATCCTTCGATACGGGCTTTCGACAAGCTCAATCCCTACTCAGGACAAACGGTTAGGGGTTATGATGCGCACCCCAAGCCTCACGCCCGTCGTTGCTGGTTGAGGATCTCATAGGCCATCACAGCGGTCGCGACAGCGGCGTTGAGGCTATCGGCCTTGCCGCGCATTGGCATTTTGACGAGGAGATCACACGCCGATTCATAATCGGCAGGCAGCCCCTGCGCTTCATTGCCGACGAGCAGGAACGTTGGCGTGGCATAGTGCGGCGTTAGATAATCCTGATCAGTGTTGAGGCTGGTGCCGACCAACTGGCCTTCGCCGGCCCGCAGCCACGGCAAAAATTCATCCCACCGCGCACTCGTAATTGTCTGGGTGAACACCGCGCCCATGCTCGCGCGCACTGCTTCGACCGAGAAGGGATCGGTGCAATCATCAATCAGGATCAGCCCACCCGCGCCGACAGCATCGCCCGTGCGCAGGATCGTGCCCAGATTGCCCGGATCGCGCAGTCGCTCTGCAACGATCCAGATCGGCGCGGTGCTGCGGTCAATCTGGGTGAGAGGGGTCAGCCGTTCGCGGAACACGCCTATGACTGCGCCGGGATTGTCCTTGCCCGATAATTTTGAAAGAATGTCTGCGCTCGTCACGAACACTTCGCCGCCCGCCGCCTCAACCGCCTGTGTCAATTCAATGACTAGCGTGTGTGTTGCGCTTTCGGGTGCGTGCCAGATCATTTCAGGCAGGATGCCGGCGTCGCGCGCTTCGGTGAGGATGCGCAGTCCTTCGGCGAGGAACAGCCCCGTCAGCCGGCGCTGCTTCTTGTCGCGAAGCCCGCGCACCTGTTTGACAAGTGGATTGGAAAAGCCGGTAATCTCACGCGACATCGCAAAAAATGCCTGTGTCAGTCCTCGCCGAATCTGGCCTCAACCAGTTCGGCGAGCGCCAGTACGGCCTGTTCAGCGCCGTCTCCGCGTGCGCTGATCGTAATATGATCGCCCATTGCCGCGCCGAGCATCATCAGCCCCATGATTGATGTGCCGACAACCTTTGATCCATCCTTGTCGACTTCGACGACTGTGCCCACGCCGGCCGCGATCGTGACGAATTTGGCACTAGCCCGCGCGTGCAATCCCCGACGATTGGTAATTTGAACGGTGCGGACGATTTCAGTCATGCGGCGGCTTCTCCAAGAACTTCTGACGCAACTGAAATATACTTACGGCCTGCTTCGCGCGCTGCGGCGACTGCGTCAACCACATTCATCGTCCGGCGTGCGCCTTCAAGCCGGATCAACATCGGCAGGTTGATCCCAGCGATGACCTCGATCCGGCCCGTCTCCATCAGCGAAATCGCCAGATTAGACGGCGTCCCGCCAAACAGATCGGTGAGGATGATGACCCCGCGACCGCCGTCAACAATCGCTATCGCCGCCGCAATATCGGCGCGGCGCAGCTCCATATCATCGTCAGGGCCAATACAGATTGTCGCGACGCCGCGTTGAGGCCCCACCACATGTTCCATCGCAGTGACGAATTCCACCGCCAGTCGGCCATGCGTCACTAACACCAAACCTATCATTCGATTTCGCTCGCCTGCTACTAATTGAGTGAGCGCGGTCGGGGTTCGACGGTATCATCGGCCTTCATTCCCAGATCGCGGTGAACTATTGTGGGCGAAAATCCCGCGTCGCGCAACAGCGTTGATATGGTTTCTGCTACCTGTACCGATCTGTGACGCCCGCCGGTGCAGCCGAACGCAACCGTAATATAAGCTTTTCCCTCGGCTTTGTAGCGCGGCAAAAGCGTGAGCAGCAGCCCCGAAATACGCTCAACCGCATCGCTATAGGCGGGGTCAGCCTGCACATAAGCGCTGACATCGGCGTCGAGTCCCGTCTTGGGCCGCAAATCATTGTCCCAGTGCGGGTTGCGCAGGAAGCGCATGTCAAACACCAGATCAGCGTTGCGCGGCAGGCCGCGGGCAAAGCCGAACGACATTACGGAAAGCGCAGGATCGCCGCCATGATCGGCTTCGAAGCGGTTGCGCAGTTCGAGCCTCAAATCGTTGCTGCTGCTCGCGGTGCTATCGATCACGTGATCCGCCCAGCGGCGCAGGGGCGCGATCAATTCACGTTCGCGTGCGATCCCGTCACCTGCGGGCCGGTCTGGTGCCAAGGGATGGCGGCGCCGCGTTTCGGAATAGCGACGCTCAAGTTCAGCCCCCGAGCAGTCAAGAAACAGCGTTGCGATTTTCTCATCATGCTGATCACGCATCGCCTTGATCCGGTCGACAATCGCGCGCGCTTCAAATCCGCGCGTCCGGCTGTCGATCCCAAGCGCGAGCGGACGTTCGCTGCTCGTGCCCTCGGACGGTCGCGTCAAAAGGAGCCGATCGAGCAGGCTGATGGGCAGGTTGTCGACAACTTCCCAGCCCATATCCTCAAGCGTTTTGAGCGCTGTTGATTTGCCGGCACCCGACATACCGGTGACGAGGAGGATGCGGGTCGGGCGCATCGACGGGCTCATCGGGCGGCTCCCGATCGCAGTGCAAGTTCCACCTTGATCGGCGCGGACGCGTGAAACGGCGACACCGCGATGACTTCGATTTCGACCCCCGCGACAACGCGCGTATCGGGGCGATCGGGCAAACGCGGCGCGCTTGCATTAAGGTCAACAATTAGCGCGACGGGCACATTCTCCACGTTTGGCATGTCAATGATCCCAAGCCCGCGCACTTCAATTTTCCCCTTGATCGTTGGCGGCGCGGACGCAGACAGCCTGCCGTCCTCGCGCGTGACGATTGTATAATCATCGCTGACCAAACTCGCCCCCCGGTCAATCAGGCGCAGCGCCAGATCAGATTTGCCGCTGCCTGAAAAGCCGATGATCATCACCGCCTGTCCGCCAATTGCAACGGTTGACGCGTGTAGCCGGTCAGTCGAAGGCGCGCTCATGATTGTCTTTCATAGGCAGGGATACGGATGACAAAACGCGTGCCGCTTTCGGCGTCACCGCGCGGCGCAACACTGATTGTGCCATTATGGCCATTGACGATCGCACGCGCAATTGCCAGCCCAAGGCCGCTATGCTGACCAAAGGCCTCGCCGTCTGGTCGGTCGCTGTGAAAGCGTTCAAAAATCGCCTCGCGCCTGTTTTCAGGGATACCGGGGCCATCATCGTCGACCATGATCACCACGTCATCACCGTCGCGCGTCGTTGCCACGCGCACCGCAGCGCCGGGCGGTGAGAATGAAACAGCGTTGTCGATGATGTTTTCGATGACGCGACTGATTTGCGCAGGTTCCCCCCGGATCATTGTCGCGCCCATGCTCGGCTTGGCGAATGCGATCGGAACTAGAGTGTCAGGATCGCGCAATTGACGCATCGACATGATCGAAGCGATCAAATCAGCGACATCAACCGGTTCGAATTTGACCCGCGAAAGCCGTGCATCAATCCGCGACAATTCTGAAATGTCGCTGATCAGGCGGTCAAGTCGGCGGACATCATCGCGGATGATGTCTTGAAGCTGATCACGCAGTGCAGGCGTGTCAACACTCCGCAGCGTTTCGACCGCAGAGTTCAGCGATGCCAGCGGGTTTTTAAGCTCATGCGCGACGTCGGCGGCGAACATTGCGGTAGCATCAATCTGTTGGCGCAGCGCATGGCTCATATCCGAGATTGCACGCGCCAGTGTTCCAATCTCATCGATCCGCGAGGGCAGGCGCGGCACCGTGACCTCACGGTCACGCCCAATCCGAACGCGTGTTGCGGCGCGTGACAATGCGCGCAACGGGCCGACAATCGTGCGCCCCAAATACAACGACAGCAAAACTGACAGCCCGATCGTGGCAAGCAGCAGATAACCAAGCGTCGACCGGTCAGCACGCACAATCCGTCGAATGTCGCGCGCGTTGGTATCGATCAGCACGTGGGTCGACCGTGAATGCGGCAGGCGCGCCTGAGCACTGAAAATATGCGTGCGGTCTGGTGCCAGCCTGAGGATAACACGGTCAGCGCCCGGCTTGACGCCGTAAAACCCGGTAAAGCGCGGCAAAGCCTCGGCATCGACGACAAAATCAACTGCGTCGTCAAGCCAGCGCGCAACATCACGCTGCCACCGTTTTTCGGCGGGGCTGTTGATGACAAACGTCGCGCCGCTAATCCTCCAGCTATCGCTGATCAGAGCATTGTCTGCGTTGAAGAGCCTGATCCGCGCACCGCTTTTTGATCCCAGTTCGCCGATTAGCGGCGCGCGTGCTAAAGGCGGCGCATTGTCAATCGCCGACGCGATCAGCACTGCTTCGCTTGACGATTGCGCGAGCCGTTCATCGACGAGACGACGGCGCAACCCGTCAAGGTAAAATAGACTGACCGCGAGCAACATCACGACAAATATGTTGACCGCGAGGATTCGGTGGGTCAGCGACCGTCGCCAGAAAAAAGCACGATGGTTGTCTGCGAGATCAACCCCCGGCAAAGCGATATCCAGCACCGTATAGCGTATCGATCGCATCAAACTCCGGATCGACCTGCCGGAATTTGCGGCGCAACCGCTTGATGTGGCTGTCGATTGTGCGATCATCGACGTAAATGTCATCCTGATAGGCCGCATCCATCAGTTGGTTGCGGCTTTTAACGACGCCAGGGCGCTGTGCCAGTGTTTCCAATATCATGAACTCTGTAACTGTGAGCGATACATCCTTGCCATTCCAGAGCGTCCGGTGGCGCGCGGAATCCATCTGCAGGTCACCGCGCGTGATGGGTTCGGCAATGATTTCGTCACTGGTGCTGGCTGCTTTTACAGCGTCGGTGCGGCGCAGGATGGCCTTGATCCGCGCAATCAGCAATCGCTGCGAAAATGGTTTGGAAACATAGTCATCGGCACCAAGCGCCAGGCCGAGTTCTTCATCATTTTCGTCATCCTTCGATGTCAGGAAGATTACCGGCATGGTCGAGGTTTCACGCAGCGCACGCAGCAGCTCATGGCCATCCATCCGCGGCATCTTGATATCGAAAATGCCAAGGTCAGCCGGGTTTTCGCGCAACGCTTTGAGCGCGACATCACCATCGGTATATACGCGCGTGAGATAGCCATGCGACTGGAGCATGATTGAAACAGATGTGAGGATGTTGCGGTCATCATCGACCAGCGCAATGATTTTGACAGCGTCGGAAGCTGAGGCGTTACCGGCATTTTCCATCATGACTGCCCCTATACGAGACAGATTTATGACGCAATGCCGACGCACCGCACCGGCAATCGTTTGCAGACGGACTCGTATTTGACCCTTGGGTGTTGCTTGGCTATGCGCGGCGTAACTCATAGCTGAATTCATTCGGCATTATTACGGATTTTTACGAAGGAGAAGGGTCTTGAACGACCGCGCGCCCGCATTTTTGCTTGCCCAACAAGGTATTGAAACGACGGCAGACGTTCACTGGAACCTGCTCCCGGCAACGCTGGTCGAAGAATCGCTTCGGCGCGGCGAAAGCGTCCTTGCAGCAGACGGTCCGCTGGTTGTTACCACTGGTAAACACACCGGCCGTTCGGCGAATGACAAGTTCATCGTGCGCGACGCAGAGACGGAAAACACCGTCTGGTGGGGCAATACTAACAAGGGCATGACGCCCGCACATTTCGCAGCGCTCAAGGCCGATTTCATGGCCGCACTTGCGGAAAAGAAGACGCTGTTCGCGCAAGATCTATTCGGCGGGTCGCAACCTGAACACCGCGTTAACGTGCGCGTGATCACCGAATTTGCATGGCACAGCCTGTTCATCCGCACGCTGCTCGTCCGGCCCGAGACGGCCAAATTGGCAGGCTTTTCGCCCGAATATACGATCATCGATCTGCCGAGCTTTCGCGCTAATCCAGAGCGTCACGGTTGCCGTAGCGAAACCGTTATCGCGGTCAATTTTACCGAAAAGCTCATTCTGATTGGAGGCACGGCCTATGCTGGCGAAATGAAGAAGTCTGTTTTCGGCATCCTCAATTACAAGCTTCCCGTTGAAGGCGTGATGCCGATGCACTGTTCGGCCAATATCGGCCACGACGGTACGTCGGCGATCTTTTTTGGACTGTCAGGCACCGGCAAGACGACGCTGTCAGCCGATGCCAGCCGCACGTTAATTGGTGATGATGAACACGGCTGGTCAGACACCGCCGTGTTCAATTTTGAAGGCGGCTGCTACGCCAAGATGATCCGGCTGTCGGCCGAGGCTGAGCCTGAAATCTTTGCAACGACAAAGCGGTTTGGCACCGTTCTTGAAAACGTGGTGATTGACCCCGTCACGCGCGAACTCGATTTGGATGATGCCAGTCTGGCGGAAAACAGCCGTGGTTCCTATCCGATCGATTTCATTCCGAATGCGTCGGAAAAGAACATGGGGCCCGTTCCCAAGAACATCATCATGCTGACCGCAGATGCTTACGGCGTGCTGCCTCCGATCGCGAAGATGACGCCTGATCAGGCGATGTACCACTTCCTTTCAGGCTATACCGCACGCGTTGCAGGCACTGAGATTGGCGTGACCGAACCCGAAGCGACATTTTCGACCTGCTTTGGCGCACCCTTCATGCCGCGCCACCCAAGCGTCTATGGCAATCTGCTCAAGGAGCGGATTGCCAAGGGTGCGGTAAGCTGCTGGCTAGTGAATACCGGATGGACGGGCGGCAAATACGGCGTTGGTTCGCGGATGCCGATCAAGGCGACGCGCGCGCTGCTCAATGCAGCACTTGATGGCAGCCTTGAAAAGGCTGAATTCCGCACCGATCCAAACTTTGGTTTCAAGGTGCCGGTTGCCGTTGATGGTGTTGATAGCGCTATCCTCGATCCGCGTGGCACGTGGCCCGACGCCGCCGACTATGACGCGACAGCGCAGAAACTCGTAAGCCAGTTTATTGATAACTTTGCGCAATTTGCTGATCATGTCGATGAAGGTGTGCGTCAGGCTGCTCCCAAAGCGGCTTGATCGAGCGACGGCGTTGGAGATGCCGCGGTCGCAGCGGCCCTACGGCTTTTGCATAATATTAAAGCGCATTTAAGCTGACTCACATTCAAATTCCGTTCCCTGAGCTTGTCGAAGGGTTGTCCTTTCTTTTCAGTGAGATCGAAGAAGTAAAGACAGCCCTTCGACAGGCTCAGGGTAAACGGTATGGGTTGAAATCATCGCACTTCAGCATAGGCCCGAAACGCCATCGACGACGCTACGGATTTGCTGATAATTTCGCGCTTTGGATGATTGCGCATTTGATTGTGCCGCGCCTATATAGGTTACCAGCGTCTCAGTCATAACTCGTCAAAGGACCAACCGTTGGCCAAATCATCCACCTCCAAAACAGTCGACGCGCCTGCAACCCCGAAACGGTTCAAAGGCACCAAAGATCAGATGCTCGGATTTTACCGGGAAATGTTGCTGATCCGGCGTTTTGAGGAACGGGCGGGGCAGCTCTATGGGTTAGGATTGATCGGTGGATTCTGCCACCTTTATATCGGTCAGGAAGCCGTAGCGGTTGGCCTTCAATCGGCGCTGGAACCGGGGAAAGACAGTGTGATTACGGGATACCGCGATCATGGTCATATGCTCGCTTACGGGATCGATCCCAAATTGATCATGGCCGAATTGACCGGCCGTGCTGCCGGAATATCACGCGGCAAGGGCGGATCGATGCATATGTTTTCGACCGAGCATAAATTTTATGGCGGACACGGCATCGTTGGCGCACAAGTGCCGCTGGGTGCGGGATTGGCGTTTGGTCATAAATATAGCGACGATGGCGGCATCTGCATGGCCTATTTCGGCGACGGAGCCGCCAATCAGGGCCAGGTCTACGAAAGCTTCAACATGGCGGCGCTGTGGAAACTGCCGATCATTTTTGTCATTGAGAATAATGGCTACGCAATGGGCACGAAGGTATCGCGGAGCAGCGCTGAAACCGATTTTCACCGGCGCGGCGATTCGTTCCGTATCCCGGGGATGCAGGTCAACGGGATGGACGTGCTTGAAGTACGCGGCGCCGCTGAGGCTGCGGTTGCGTTTGTGCGTGGGGGTAATGGTCCGCTGTTGATTGAGCTCAAAACCTATCGTTACCGTGGCCATTCGATGTCTGATCCGGCGAAATACCGCAGCCGTGAAGAGGTGCAGGACGTCCGTGACAAGTCTGATCCGATCGAAGCGTTGCAGAAAGATCTGGCCGCAGTTGGTGTTGATGACGCTGCACTCAAGGCAATCGACAAGGAAATCCGAAAGATCGTCAGCGATGCCGCCGATTTTGCTGAAAGCTCGCCCGAGCCTAACGCCGCAGAGCTTTATACCAACGTGCTGGTGGGACAATATTGATGGCTATCGAACTCAAAATGCCCGCACTTTCCCCAACAATGGAAGAAGGCACGCTCGCCAAATGGTTCGTCAAAGCAGGCGACGTTGTCAAATCGGGCGATATCCTCGCCGAAATCGAAACTGACAAGGCAACGATGGAATTTGAAGCGATCGACGAAGGCACGATCAGCGAAATATTGGTGAGCGAAGGCAGTGAAGGTGTCAAAGTCGGAACCGTGATTGCACGGATGAGCGGCGATGATGAGGAGGCAAAGCCCTCGCCGCTTGGGGGGAATGCGTTGGGAGAGGGGGCGTCTGTTTCGGCAACTGCGCAGGCTGCCGCTGATAGCGCCCCCGTCTCCCCGACCCTCGCCCCTGAAGGGGAGAAGGAGAAGGCTCCAGCCCCCGTTGCTGCACCTGAACATAGCGGCGAAACGGTCAAGATGACGCTGCGTGAGGCGTTGCGCGACGCGATGGCCGAAGAAATGCGCGCCGATGACCGCGTGTTCGTGATGGGCGAAGAAGTGGCGGAGTATCAGGGGGCCTATAAGGTCACGCAGGGCTTGCTCGAAGAGTTTGGCGCACGCCGCGTGATTGATACGCCGATCACCGAATATGGTTTTGCTGGGATTGGCACGGGTGCCGCGATGGGTGGCCTCCGCCCGATCATCGAATTCATGACCTTCAATTTCGCGATGCAGGCGATTGACCACATCATCAATTCGGCGGCGAAAACCAATTATATGTCGGGCGGGCAAATGCGCTGTCCGATCGTATTTCGCGGGCCAAACGGCGCGGCATCGCGCGTTGGCGCGCAGCATAGTCAGAATTACGCGCCTTGGTATGCCAGCGTCCCCGGGCTGATCGTCATCGCACCCTATGACGCGGCTGACGCGAAAGGCCTGCTCCGTTCGGCGATTCAATGCCCCGATCCGGTGGTATTTCTCGAAAACGAACTGCTCTATGGTCGCAGCTTCGATGTGCCTGTGGGTGATGTGACAGTCCCGATCGGCAAAGCGCGGACAATGCGACCGGGTAACGATGTCACCATCGTCAGCTATTCGATTGGTGTCGGCCTTGCGCTGACCGCGGCCGAGCAATTGGCGAGTGAAGGGATCGACTGCGAAGTTATCGATCTCCGTACGCTACGCCCGCTTGATACCGCTGCGGTGCTTGAAAGCCTTGCGCGCACCAACAAAATGGTTGTTGTCGAAGAAGGCTGGCCGGTCTGTTCAATCGCGAGCGAGATTATTGCGATCTGCATGGACAAGGGGTTTGACGACCTTGATGCGCCCATCGCGCGCGTGCTTAATGAGGATGTGCCGCTACCCTACGCGGCCAACCTTGAAAAACTCGCGATCGTTGACGTGCCGAGGATCATCGCGGCGGTGAAGCGGACGTGCAATCGCTAGTTAGACTAGGTGGCGGTAAAACGATCACATGTGTGTGCGACAGCAGCAGGCGTGGACACGGGATTGGTGATGCCCGTTCCGCTATTTGCGGTCAAATCACGTTTATCACGCACGATGTAAGATGCGTGGAATCTGATCTGGCGATTGTTGATATAAATCGTCGAAAATATCGGGCTATAATCGTAAATTATTTCAACGAACATGACCGCCGATTCTGGATCTGGCGCAGTGACGCGCGCGGTTGCCGGGCCCATGCCCGGAAAGCTTGTTCCCGTTGCGCCATCGCCTGCGACGCCAAAACTTGACGCATAAGTCCTCGTACCAACACAGCGCTGCCAATGGATCCACTGGCCACCGCCAGCATTGCGTTCAAGGCTTGAGAGTATCACGCGACCGCGTGTTCCGACATCCATCGTGCCGGACTGACGGGCAACGCCAATCAGTCCGTCGTTGATATCGGATTCGCGCAATTGCGTCTTGGCGAGTGCGCTTTCGAGGCCAACGCGTGACACATTATCGGCGAGCGCATTGGCAGCTTGGCTGATCCGCATATTTACGTTTGCAAGATTGGCGAGTTCAAGCCCGTAGCCACTGAGGCCAAGCAGCAAAGGCAACGAATAGCCAAATTCAATGAGCGCAAGACCGCTCGCATCGCGCCGCAGTCTGCGTGCGAGACGCACCATTCCAAGCAGGGGCTTTTTCACTATAATAATCATGTGCAGTTTCCGGTTCCTAGTGTCCGCGATGCCTGTTGCCCAAAGGGCTGATTGCGAAGAATGGTTGTTGCGGTCTGCGTCACGGTCGTTGGCAGGCCAAGCAATCCATTGAGCGGAAAGAGGCGAGGATAGCTTACCTGGACGGTATAAACCGTAATATCACGCGCACCGCCCTGGCCATCGCTGCCAGCATCAGGCCCGAGATCAAACCGGCCATTGTTGTTTTCGTCGGTGTAGGCTTCGCCTTGATTGCAGAGGCCATCGAGCGGATTCGCCCCGTGAACGGCATCAGCAAACGGTTCGGCTTGCCCCGCACGTTCAAACGACGCAACGTTCTTGCGCGTTATCGTATAGTTTGCATCTTCAACCAAGGTGTCGACCCGGGTGCGAACGCGGCCATCAAGCGAAGCAAGTGCGCCGGTGCTGCCCTCAAGTGCGGCATCACGGCCGGACTTTTGCACCTCACCCTGCAAAATTGCACCGACATATTGGCCGTAGGAAAAATCGAACGACGCGAGCAGCAACAGCGATAGCGTGGGCGCTACAAATGCAAACTCGATAAGCGTCGAACCGCGTTGATTGGCGCGCAGTCGCGCGGTGAAAGCTCTCATCATTGCGAAATCCTCAGCGATGCGATTTTGGCCGCAATTTTGGCGAATCTACTTTTCAGATCGGCGGTTGTGGTCGCGTTGAACGATTGCTGCGGGTTCGCGCACGTTGCGAGGTTGGGCGGATTGTCGGTGCCGAATGCCACCGTCCAGACCGAGATATTCTGTGCTTTGGCAGCTTCGCAAATCGCGAGGAACCGGGCTTTGTGTCGTTGATTGAGCAGTTGCGCATCCTGCGTGGCTGCAGTCTGATTGATGAAGCAATCCTCCGGAGCATTGCTGCCCATCACGCGTCTGCTCGCTCTTTCATAGCCCTGAATGGAATAACTTGCACCGCGCGGACACATCACGCCGTCGGTCATGAAAATGAGATGCCGCCCAATTGGTTTGCCATTAGCAGCGGTCGCATTATTGGCTGCAAATATACCCGTTGGCGAAATCATCCGTGCGCCCCAAATCATCCCAGCATCATGGTAGGTACTGCCTCCAATAATGAGCGCATTGACATAGGTTTGCACGTCCGTCCTAGTCAGCGTCGCGAGCTTGGCAGCAGCTTTCGGGCAATTTTTTACGGTGTTCGTGATCGTCGCCGCCACGGGTGCGCCATTGTTCGTATCACTAGACGTCGCTGCAGGCAGCGAAGCCAATCCCGTCACAATGCTCGCGTTAGGGCGGATTTTTGCAAGCTGATGTAGCGAAGGACGCCACTTGGTTGCTTGTGTGGTTGGCAGCGTATTGATTTCCATATCAATCGCTCCACTCGGATTATATGTGCCTCCAGATTGTGCCGTAAACGTAGCAGAAGCGTACGTATCGCGCTCTTGGACGCATTTGTCCCAAGTAACAGATTCTGTTGGCGCGCCTGCATTTGGTTCTGCTGCAATCCGTGCAAGATTATATTCGCCCGATGTTTCAACAAAGCCAGTAGGATTGCCATTTGCTATGTTGACACTCGATCCCGCGACAAAATTACTAACATCATAATTGACAGATTTGAGCGTCCAGTTGGTAAATTTGTAAACCGTGCGATATGTCGTCGTCGTCACTGTTTTTGTCCGCGTGCATAGCCCACTGACGCGCGATTTGAATATCACAGACGTTAACGTTGTTGCGGTTGGTGCTGGCCCCCCCCCAGTTTTTGCATTTCCGTCTATCGTCGGGTAATTAACATTCGCGCCGTAGCTGTTGCAGTTGGTGCTATTAAGATTGGTCGCATAGGTTTCGTCGGACACAACAGGCACACCAGCGGTAGGCTGATTGTTAAAAGCCGTGGTCATGTTCGCCACGGCCGACTCATAATCATGTGAAGTTACATAATCCGTTGATGTAAGGACACCGTCGAGATTCACATTCGCCGAATAGGGTACAAAACCAATGCGCAATTGCGATGTGCTTGTCGACGCTGACGCGATAACGTCATAAAAATCGAGAACGGCAGAGCGAAGCCCTTCGATGCGCGAGCCCGCGCCGCCACTGCCGCATGTGTTTGTATTATCTGGGCAAAGTCCCATCGAACCCGTAACGTCGAGTACAAACATGATGTCGGTATTGGCCACCTCCAGTTTTGCATCGCAGCGGACGCTGATCGGAACATCACCATTGCCAAACATGCCCATGATCGAAACGGGCACATTCGTGCTTGCCGAACCGGTGACTTGCTTGTCACTGTCGAGATCGGTCGTGAATGTCGTTCCGGTGGTTCCAAACAGTCCTGAGGTGAAGTTGTTGTTGAAGAAAGTAGTGCCTTGAGTCTGGATGTCAGTCGTCAGGGTTACGCCGCCTGCGAGTTTGTGCCGGGTCGCCAGCGCGCCTGCGTCGCACGCCTGCTGCAAGCGTGATTTGACAAGATAGATCCGGCTCGTATCAACGCCTGCGCCGATCATTGCAGTCAGCGGCAGGATCGCACCGGCGACAAGCATTAACGTGTTGCCCGCAACATCGTGGCGCAGCCGGTTTAAGAACGTGCGGCATTGATCTGTTTTACGCATATTCACTGGTTTTTTCTTCCCTACCCGTTCAACGATAAAATTCTGAAACTGGCCCATGCGGCGAAAACGGCTAATGGCGGCTCAATCAATGGGGTTAACGGGGAGTTCGTCATAATTTTGACGTCAGCGGACTTTTGAACATGGAACTCGGTGACGTCATCGACGACGCAGCATTGGCTTTGGCCTATGCAAATCGGCAATTTCGCCCCCGGTTTCAGGCACTGCTTGGTTTCGACGCTGTCTTGGCGCAGGCGCTATCGGCGACGCGCGATCCGCTGATGTCGCAGTTCCGCCTCGCGTTTTGGCGCGATGCGGTTCGCCGGGATGCGCACAAGGCTGAATTACCAGTCGACTTCGACGATTTGATTGCGCACCTTGACGTCAATCGCGGTCTACTCGCCGCTGTCGTAAACGGCTGGGAGACGCTGCTTGGAGACATGCCTTTAACATCCGATCAACTCACCGCGTATGGGCAGGCGCGGGGCGGCAACCTGTTTGCGCTAGCGGCGATTATTGCGGGCGAGCCAGCCGATGCGGTCACGTTGCGCGCCGGGGCGGGGTGGGCGCTGGTCGATTTTGCGCGTCACTGTTCGGATGAAACAACAGTGCAGATGTCGCTATCGCTGGCAACCACGCTGTTGGCGGATCGTCCGTCTCGGCGGATGCCACGCACGCTTAAGCCGTTTGCGCTGCTCGCCGATTTTGCGTGGGATGATTGCCGCAAAGGGCCATCGCGCTGGTCGAACCCCGGGTCTCCGATGCGCGCGATTCGCGCACTTGGCTTTGTATGAAAGCGACACTAGACTTCTGCAGGAACAACGGGAGGGTGCGTCAGATGTGGCGATTTCTTGGTGGAGTGGCTTCGGCGTTATTGATGGTGGCGGCGGGGATATTTATCTGGCGATCACAAGCCGACGCGGGGCAAATCGCGGGGCCACCAGCCGCGCTATCGCTCGCTGCTGCCGAGGCCGTGCCGCTTGGCGATCCGCCGCAAGCCAGCGAAAAGACGCGCGAGGAAAAGCGGTTTGGTCGGTTCGACCGCGATAAGAACGGCGGAGTCGCAGCAGAAGAATTTCTTCTCTCGCGGCGCAAGGCCTATGCGCGAATTGATGCCGACGGCAACGGCACGCTTTCATTCGCCGAATATGCGGGCAAAGCCGTTATCAAGTTCAAGGCCGCCGATGCCGATCGCTCGGGCGTACTCACACCCGCAGAGTTCCTGACGACGCGCGTCGTACGCAAAACAAAACCGAGTGCGACCAATTGTCCGCCACCGGCCAAAGCGACACCCGCAGACGGTGATGACGCCGAAACCTAGATTGGTGATGCACGGTAAGTTGAACCGCCTGTCCCGAGCGAAGTCGAGGGGCGTGCAGCACACGAAGGTGTCTCGACTTCGCTCGACACGAACGGAGGTGGTTTGAGTTAAAGTGTTAGGTTCTAGCCGCGCCACTCGGCAAGGGCGGCACGCGCGCGGTCGGTGTAGCCGCGCTTCCGGTCGGCTTTGCGCACTTTTTCGGTGAGCGGCGGGAACAGCCCGAAATTGACGTTCATCGGCTGATAGGTTGCCGCGTCGGCACCCACGGTGATGTGGCCAAGAAGCGCACCAAGCGCTGTCGTCAGCGGCGGTGGCGGCAAAGCAATGCCCGCAAGCTCGGCGGCCCAGAAGCGCCCCGCAAGCATCCCGATTGCCGCGCTTTCGATATAGCCCTCGCAGCCGGTAATCTGGCCGGCGAAGCGGATGTTGAGCCGCGATGCCAGACGCAGTGTCGGATCAAGCAGCTTGGGCGATTTGATGAATGTGTTGCGGTGGAGCCCGCCAAGTCGCGCAAACTCGGCATTTTCAAGCCCTGGAATCATGCGGAATATGCGCACCTGCTCGGCGTGTTTGAGCTTGGTTTGAAAGCCGACCATGTTCCACAGCGTCCCCAGCGCATTATCCTGGCGGAGTTGAACGACAGCATAGGGCCAGCGCCCAGTCTTTGGATTGTCGAGGCCGACGGGCTTCATCGGGCCATAGCGCAGCGTATCGATGCCGCGCTCGGCCATCACTTCGATCGGCATACAACCATCGAAATAGGGCGTATCGGTCTCCCAATCCTTAAACTCGGTCTTGTCGCCTGCTATCAGCGCGGCATGGAATGCAAGATATTGATCCTTATCCATTGGGCAATTGATATAATCCTTAGTCTCGCCCTTGTCCCAGCGGCTCGCCATCCACGCGGTCTCCATGTTGACCGTCTCGTGATAGGCAATCGGGGCAAGCGCATCGAAAAAGGCGAGCGCCTCTTCGCCCGTTTCGGCTGCGATCGCGCTGGCGAGTACCGAACCCGTCAACGGCCCCGTCGCGATGATCGCCGGCCCGTCAGGCAACGCATCAATCCGTTCGCGGACAAGCGTAATATTGGGGTGGCTCGTGATCGCCGCCGTAACGCCAGCTGCATATCCGTCACGGTCTACCGCCAGAGCCGAACCCGCTGGCACACGGTGCTTGTCGGCCTCTCGCAGGATCAGCGAACCGAGTGTGCGCATCTCTTCGTGGAGCAAACCGACGGCGTTGCTGCTCGCATCATCCGAACGGAATGAATTGGAGCAGACAAGTTCAGCCAGATCGTCGCTCTTGTGCGCTGCCGTCCCCTCAATCCCGCGCATTTCGGACAGGCGCACGGTGACGCCTGCCTCGGCAAGTTGCCATGCCGCTTCGGAACCGGCGAGGCCGCCGCCGATAATATGAACTTGGTGTGTCATGGCGTCTGCCGTTATGGCGTTTCAATCGGTTTGGCGAGGGGGGATGGAAATGACGGTGAACGATCAACTGACAAAATGGGTGATGGCCGCTGCGCTGGTTGCCGGGCTTAGCTATGTCGCGGTGTGGGGCGCAGGATTTGGCCCGGATGTCATGACGGTGTGGAAAGGGGCAGGGGTCGCTCTGCTTGCATTATGGGCGGCACTCCACGCGCGCGATCGTGACGGATGGCTGGTCACCGCCGTGATGGCATTTGGCGCGGGCGGCGACGTGTTGCTTGAAACGGCAGGATTGCAAGCAGGTGCGGCGGCGTTCGCGATTGGGCATATCATTGCGATCATCCTCTACGCGCGCAATCGCCGCGTGGCCCTTTCGCCAAGTCAAAAGATGCTGGCACTGCTGGTCGTCCCCGCCGTCGCGTTTACCGCCTGGACGTTGCCATCGGATCGCAGCGCGGCGATCGCAATCGCGGGTTACGCAGCACTGCTCAGCATCATGGCGGCTATGGCATGGACAAGCGCGTTTCCGCGCTTTCGCACCGGCATCGGCGCGATGATGTTCGTCGCGTCAGACCTGCTGATCTTCGCGCGGATGGGGCCAATCGCCGACACGCTGACCATCGGCATCGCGGTGTGGCTGCTGTATTTTATCGGGCAAGTGCTGATCGTGCGCGGGGTGGTCGAATTTGGCGAACGTGCCAAGTCATGATAGTCTTTTGACATGACCGCACTCGAACCCATCAACGTGCCCCAAGCCGCAAAGCTGAGGGCGCGCGATTTTATGCTTCTTTGTGAGGCGGGCACGTTTGCAGACTATGCGAAAAGCGAGCTGATTGACGGGGAAATTTTTTGCATGAATGCGATATGGGCGGCTCATGCAAGGATCCAGTCGAGGCTGAGCCGCGCGTGCTGGAAGGGCGTTGATGAGGCCGGGCTTGGGCTTGAAGTATTTTCGCCAGTGTCGATTCAACTTGACGAGAGTTCGATGCCCGAACCCGATGTCATATTGGCGGAAGACCACCGCTCGGGTCCAGTCCCCGCCGCAAAAATCCGTCTGATCATTGAAGTGTCGGATAGTACGCTCGAGACTGATCTTGGCCGGAAATCCGCGCTTTATGCGCGGCACGGCGTGGTGGAATATTGGGTGGTCGATATCGAAGGCAAACGCATCATCCAGATGTGGCAACCGGGCGGGGAGGCCTACGCCGAGCAGCGCGAAGTGGCGTTCGGTGATGCTGTACGCGCGGCGACGATGGACGGGCTTGTGGTAGAGACACGCTGGCTGGGTTGAGGGGGTGGCGGATGTCCCCCAAAAGCCGTCATTCCGGACTTGATCCGGAATCTACCTCCCAGCGAGCGTGGACTTTTCAATTTCGATACTCGCACCCGTGACGTGGTGGATTCCCGCCTTCGCGGGAATGACGATCGGATGGGGAAGGAGGTATGATGCGTTCGATTGCACAAATCACGGTAATCATTTCACACTGCGCTATCGACGGCATTCCGAGGCTGCGCTTGCAATTTCATTTTTCAAATCGCTGATCCCAACCGCGTTTGCAAGACCGCGCACGGCTCGCAAACCGATACGTTTTGTTGCGGGAAGTTTGGTAGTTGGAATTACATCGAATTCCCATTGCACCGGATTGCGGTGATCAGCCGAGGCATCTCGGAGATCGTGATAAGCCAGAACATAAACGTGAGCGGCCCGTCCGGCCTCGTCTATCCAGCGGGCACCTTCCCAACGACCTTTCCGGGCTGCGATATCAAATCCCGGATTTACCTTACCATGCGCCGGCGGAGCCCAAGTTTGCAAATAAGATGACTGTTTGACCTCCAAACGGTAGCCATCAGGATGCTCAAAGTCCCATGCTGCATAGTCTGCACTGCACCATTTCCATTCTGGCTCAATAGCGAGTGCAATCATCGCCTCAACGATTTGGCTGCGGAGCACATTTGTTACCAGAGGACGACCGAAAGCCGCATCGTTGGCGCGCGCTACTACTTCAGCGATGGAAATTTCGCTCACCTAGTCAATTTCTTATAAGCCAACCGCGTGGGCCGATCTGCCGCATCACCCAAGCGGCGGCGTTTGTCCTCCTCATAACTTTCAAAATTTCCCTCGAACCATTCGACATGGCTATCGCCCTCGAACGCCAGGATGTGCGTGGCGAGGCGATCGAGGAAGAAGCGGTCATGGCTGATCACTACCGCGCAGCCCGCGAAGTTTTCGAGCGCGTCTTCAAGTGCGCGGAGCGTTTCGACGTCGAGATCGTTGGTGGGTTCATCGAGCAGGAGGACATTGCCGCCCGCCGCGAGCATTTTGGCAAGGTGGACGCGGTTGCGTTCGCCGCCTGACAGTTGGCCAACTTTTTTCTGCTGATCGGTGCCCTTGAAATTATACGCGCCAACATAGGCACGGGTGTTGACTTCATGTTTGCCGAAATAGAAACGTTCGTTGCCGCCCGATACTTCTTCCCAGACGTTTTTGTTCGGATCAAGGTCATCGCGGCTTTGATCGACATAGCCAAGCTTGACCGTATCGCCGACCTTGATCGTGCCGCCGTCGGGTTGTTCCTGCCCGGTGATCAGTTTGAACAGCGTCGATTTACCCGCACCGTTCGGCCCGATCACGCCGACGATGCCGCCGGGGGGAAGCGTGAAATCAAGGTTTTCAAACAGCAGCTTGTCGCCGTAAGCCTTGGTGAGGCCGTGCGCTTCGATCACGTTGCCGCCGAGCCGCGCGGGGATCTGGATCAGGATTTGCGAGCCACCGGGCCGGCGATCGGCCTGTTTTTCGACAAGCTCATCGAACGCTCTGATCCGGGCCTTTGATTTGGTCTGGCGCGCCTTGGGGCTCTGCCTGATCCATTGCAGCTCTTCCTTGATCGCCTTCTGGCGGCTTTCATTCTCGCTGTCTTCCTGCTCAAGCCGCTTGGCCTTGCCCTCGAGCCACGCTGAGTAATTGCCTTCGAACGGAATGCTGCGTCCGCGATCAAGCTCAAGCACCCAGCCAACGACATTGTCGAGGAAGTAGCGATCGTGGGTGACGAGAATGACGTTGCCCGCATAATCGATCAGATGCTTTTCAAGCCACTGGACGCTTTCGGCATCAAGATGGTTGGTTGGTTCATCGAGCAGCAGCACTTCGGGTTTTTCGAGCAGTAAACGGCACAGCGCGACGCGGCGGCGCTCACCCCCCGACAGGCTTTCAACGCCTGAATCGCCGGGCGGGCAGCGCAGCGCCTCCATTGCGATCTCAAGCTGATTGTCGAGCGTCCATCCGTCAACCGCGTCGATCTTTTCCTGAAGCTCACCCATTTCGGGGAGCAGCGCATCGAAATCGGCATCGGGCTCGGCCATCATCGCCGAAATCGCGTTGAAACGGTCAACCATGTCGGCAATTTCGCGCACGCCGTCCTTGACGTTTTCAAGCACGGTCTTTTTGGGATTGAGGTGTGGTTCCTGCGCAAGATAGCCGACGCGGCATCCTTCTGCGGCCCAGGCTTCGCCCGTGAATTCGGTGTCATATCCCGCCATAATCTTCATCAGCGTCGATTTACCCGCGCCGTTGACGCCGATGATCGCAATCTTGGTTCCGGGCAGAAATTGCAGGAAGATATTATTGAGAATGGGCTTTGCAGCACCGGGGAAGGTCTTGGTCAGACCCTTCATGACATAGGAATATTGAACGGCCACGCGAAGGTTCCTTGCAAGCATATGAGAAGGGAATTTCGCGATGCTCCTAGCCGAGCGCGGGAGAATTGGCAAATAGTGGGACGCGCAAAGCGCTGTGCCATCGGGGTTTGCTGCGCGCGTAAAATTAACGGTATTATGTATCAGTTACAGGAACGCGGGGGGTGCTGCGTGATTAAGCTAGGGCGTGTTGACAAAGGGGATTCCCAAACGGCGTAGTATCTGATTCAAGGTAGCTTTTGAGGAGGCTATCTTGATCCGGGGTTTAATGAGCGA
>JAYVVW010000156.1:0-10277 GCA_043786595.1 Sphingomonadales bacterium
CTATTTTCTCGTGCTGTTTGCCATCGTGCTTTGCACGAGCAAGTTCGTGGTCGCTGTTCGAGGCCTCTTAAAGAAAGCCAAATGACCCGCCTTTCCACCACCTTCGCGAAGGGCCCCGCCCTCGTCACCTTCGTCACCGCTGGTGATCCCACGCCCGGCGCGACCGGCGCGATCCTCGACGCCCTCGTCGCAGGCGGGGCGGATGTGATCGAGCTCGGTATGCCGTTCACCGATCCGATGGCCGATGGCCCGGCGATCCAGCAGGCCAATATCCGCTCGCTAGAGGCGGGTACGACCACCGCCGACATTCTCGCCATCGCCGCCGCGTTCCGCGCTCGTCACCCCGAAGTGCCGTTGGTTCTGATGGGCTATGCCAATCCGATGGTGCGGCGCGGGGCAGAGTGGTTTGCTACTGAGGCCGCCAAGGCCGGTGTCGACGGGGTGATCTGCGTCGATATTCCGCCCGAAGAGGACGATTCGCTGGGGGTTCAGCTGCGCGCTGCCGGGATTGCCCTGATCCGCCTCGCCACGCCGACCAGCGATGCCGCGCGGCTCCCGGCGATTCTCGATGGTTCGTCGGGCTTTCTCTATTACGTCTCGGTCGCCGGGATCACCGGCAAGCAACAGGCGGCGCAAGACAGTATCGATGCCGCCATGAAGCGAATCAAGGCCGCAACCGACATTCCGATCGTCGTTGGCTTCGGCGTCCGCACGCCCGAGCAGGCGGCGGCAATCGGATGCGTCGCGGACGGCGTGGCGGTTGGCACGGCAATTGTCGAACTCGTCGGTAAGCATGGCACAAATGCCGCTGGCCCGGTAAAAGACTATATTGCGTCGCTCAAATCGGCGATGCTGGGGGCCGGAAAAATGGAAATTGGATCATGAACTGGCTCACGCGCGTTCGCAATGTCATCCCCTTCATCGCCAAAAAGGAGACGCCCGACAATCTGTGGCACAAATGCCCTGGTTGTTCGCAAATGATTTTCAGCAAGGATTATGTTGAAAATCTGTCGGTATGCCCCACGTGCGGGCATCACGGACGGATCGGGCCTAGCGAGCGTTTCACCCAATTGTTTGACGAAGGCAGTTGGGACGTGATCGACGCACCGCGCACCGCCGAAGACCCGCTCAAATTTCGCGACACCAAAAAATATATTGACCGCATCAAAACCGCGCGCACCGAAACGGGTGAAAGCGACGCACTAGTCAACGCCAAGGGCGCGATTGACGGCCGCACACTCGTTATCGGCGTTCAGGATTTTGCGTTCATGGGCGGATCGATGGGCATTGCGGTCGGTGAAGCGTTCATTGCCGGAATTCGCGCGGCGATTGCGGCGCACTGCCCCTATGTCATCTTCACCGCATCGGGCGGCGCGCGGATGCAGGAGGGTATCCTCTCGCTGATGCAGATGCCCAAGATGACCGTTGGCGTTCAGGAACTCGGCGATGCGGGCCTGCCCTATATCGTCGTGATGACCGATCCGACATCGGGCGGCGTGATGGCAAGCTATGCCACGCTCGGCGATATCCAGATTGCCGAACCGCGCGCGACGCTGGCGTTCACCGGGCGGCGCGTGATAGAAAATACGATCCGCGAAAAATTGCCCGATGATTTCCAGACGTCGGAATATCTGCTTGATCACGGGATGCTCGATATGATCGTCCAGCGCTCCGAACTGCGCACGACGCTGTTGCGGCTGACCGGATATCTGATGCCGCAAAAGACTGCGGCCTGATCCCCTGTCGCCTTCAGGGGAGAGGGGCCTGACCTGTGAAGGGAAGAGCGAGCTAATATGCCTGATCACGCGCATAGTGATGACCAAGCGGTGCAGGCGCAGCTTAACCGGCTGACGATGCTCTCGCCGGGGCGTGATGTGCTTGGCCTCGAACGGATCAGCGCGCTGATGGATCGGCTTGGCAATCCGCACCTGAGCCTCCCGCCGGTATTTCACGTTGCGGGAACCAACGGCAAAGGCTCAACCTGTGCGTTCCTGCGCGCCGCGGTTGAAGCAGCGGGCAAAACAGCGCATGTCTATTCAAGCCCGCATCTGGTGCGCTTCAATGAGCGCATTCGCATTGCGGGAACACTAATCACAGATGACGTGCTCGCCCCGCTGCTTTCCGAAGTACTCGATTGTTCGGACGACATCCATCCGAGCTTTTTTGAAGCCACGACAGCGGCGGCCTTTGTCGCGTTTGCGCGCACCCCGGCAGACGTCGCCATCATCGAGGTCGGACTTGGCGGGCGTCTTGACGCGACCAACATCATTGCCGCACCTGCAGTTTGCGGAATTGCCCAGCTTGGGATTGATCATCAGAGTTTTCTCGGAGACACGGCGGCCGAAATTGCAGGCGAAAAGGCGGGGATTGCTAAAGCGGGCGTGCCGCTGGTGACGATGACCTATGCCGCAGACCAATCGCAGCGGATCGCGGCGCGCACGCACGCTGCGGGTGCAGATTGGCATCCCAAGGGATCGGATTGGGATGCCGTCGTTTACGCCGAACACCTCAATTACAAAGACGCAGCGGGCAAACTGAAGTTGCCGCTGCCCCGGTTGGCAGGCGCGCATCAGTCGATGAATGCCGCGCTCGCAATTGCGATGATCCGCCATCAAAATGCAGTCACGTTACCTGATGCAGCGCTGAGCGCGGCAATGGGCTGGGCACATTGGCCCGCAAGGCTGCAAAAACTTGCGCCGGGGCCGTTGATTGGAACGCGCGAAGTCTGGCTCGACGGCGGGCACAATGCTGCGTGCGGGGAAGCAATTGCCGCACATTTCAGAGATCGCGGCATGCGTCTGCACCTGATCACGGGCGTTCTTGCAAACAAGGATGCGCGCGGCCTGATCGCACCGTTCAAGGGGATTGCGACAAAGCTAAGCGCCGTACCGGTGCTAGGTCACCCCTGCCACCCACCCGAAGAGATCGCCGCAATTGGCGCTTCGCTAGGCATCGAGAGCGAGGCAGCGCCCGACGTCGCGACCGCCCTCAGCGCGTCAGACGAAGCGGTCACGCTGATCCTCGGATCACTCTACCTCGCAGGCGCAGTTCTGGCGGCCAATGGGCAGCCGCCCGATTAGGGTGGGGATAACAAACCCCGTTCCCTGAGCCTGTCGAAGGGCTGTACTTTCTTTTCTTGAGTACCAAGTATGAAGGACTACCCTTCGACAGGCTCAGGGAACGGGTGCGTTGGTATCAACTCGGCAGTAGCACGTGCGTTCTAGGGCGGCGTGCAAGAAATGTGAATCGTCATTGCGAGCGAAGCGCGGCAATCCAGCGGCACCAGAGACTGGATTGCCACGCTGCGCTCGCAATGACGGGTGGTTTGATTTACCGCCATCACGCTCTAATCCTTGCTCCCCGCAGTTCCCATTGCGTGGTCAACCAGCCCGTTGCGGATCATATACCAGAAGATCAATATTCCCGGCAGCGCGAGCAGCGTCGTCAGCAGATAGAAGTTGGTGTAGCCCATGCCTTCGATCATGCCGCCCGCCGATGTGCCAGTGACGAAACGGCCAACGACGCTCGCGCCCGCCGAAATCAGCGCATATTGCGCGGCCGTAAAGCGCAAATCACACAGCGCGGAGAAGTAGGCGACCACCGTCACCCCGCCAATTCCGCTTGCGATATTTTCAAAGCCAATCGCACCGCCCATCGCCCAATTGTTATGGCCGCTCGCCGCAAGCACGGCAAAGCTGAGGTTCGATACGCCCATCAATACAAGCGATATCAGCACCGATCGTTTGAGCCCCAATCGTGCAAACATGATGCCGCCGATAAACACGCCGATCAGATACGCCCAGAAACCGAGTCCGACATCGTAGATCGCAATTTCGTCGTTGGTGAATTTGAGATCGTCAAACAGCAATCGGAACGTGAGATTGGCAAGCGTATCACCAATTTTATGGACAAGGATGAACAACAGCACGAGCATCGCGCCTGGCCTTTGAAAAAATTCGACAAACGGCCCCGCGATCGATTGGCCAATCTCGCTCATCCCGCGCCTTTTGACAGCATCGCGGTGGCGTGGTGGTTCGCCTGCGATCAACGCCACGATCATCGCGGGCAGAGCGAAGGCAGCGCATGCGATATACGCAGCAGACCAGCCCATCCGCGCCGAAACGACGAGCGCAAGCGCCCCCGCGCCCGCCGAACCGATCCGCCAGCCATATTGCGACATCCCCGAACCGACCCCCAACTGATAGGGCTTGAGCGTCTCAATCCGGTAGGCGTCGATCACAATATCAAAGGTTGCCCCCGCCGCGCCAACAAGGATTGCAGCGACGATTGTCCGCGAAAGACTTGCCGAGGGATCGACCAGCGCAAGATTGACGACCGCAGCGATCACGAGCAATCCTGTGAGCAGCATCCATGAAACACGCTGACCAAGCGCGCCAATAACGGGAAGCCGAACGCCGTCAACAATCCACGCCCACAGCGGCTTGAGGTTGTAAACAAGGAAAGCCAGCGTGAACGCCGTCACGGTCTTCTTTGTAATCCCGTCTTGCGCCAGACGCGTCGTCAGCGTGGCGCCGATCATTGCGTAGGGAAAGCCCGACGATATGCCGAGAAAGAAAGCGGCAAGTGGTTGTGGTTCAAAATAGGGCTTGATCGATCCCCACAGGCCGCGCGGTTCGGACGCTACGGATTGGCTTGTTTCACTCAACGCACTTGCTCCCTCTTGATTTTCGCGCAAATCTAGCGGCAAATGCGGCCAAGGATAGCCCCTATGAACATGATGACACCAACCGCGGGGCAAATGGCGCTCGCACAGCAGATCGCAGACGGCGATGTCCGCGTGATGGACAAGGTGATGCGCGTTCCCGCCAGACGTTATGTCGATGCGGCATGGTATGCACGCGAGCGCGCCGCAATGTTTGATATACTGCCGCAAGTTATCGCCCCGTCGGCATTATTGCCCGATCGGAATATGGCGGTACCGCATGACGGATTCGGGACTCCGCTGCTGATCACCCGCGACGGCGACGGTAAAGCACATGTGTTTCGCAACGTCTGCCAGCACCGCGGCACACGGTTGATCGAAGGCAGTGAGATAGTTTGCACGTCGCGACTCGTTTGCCCGTATCACGCGTGGACGTATAAAACCGATGGCAGCCTGTTTGCGATGCCGCGCCCCGAAACCTTTCCGGGGCTTGATAAATCGGCACATCATTTGAAAGAATTGGCTTCGCTCGAAGCAGGTGGACTTATCTGGTTTTCATTCGACCCAGCGCCCGATTTTGCCGACGCCGTCGCACTCGGCCATGATTTTGACGCGTTCGATATGGGCGCGCTGCACCTTTTCAATCGGCGCACGCACGAAGTGGCATCGAACTGGAAGCTGATCATGGATGCGTTCCTTGAAAGCTACCATGTCACGCGGCTTCACGCGAATACGATCGGCCCTTTTTTCAAGGACGGCGTAACGGCGGGCGATGCCGTTGGCACGCACCAACGCGCAGCCGTTGGTCGCGCGGCTGAACTGGCTGAGATCGACATGGGCAATTGGCCGCAACTGCGCTCTGCGGTCACATTCGCGTATCAACTATTCCCCGCAACCGTCGTTGTCGTCAGTCCCGACTATGTAAACATCATGACGCTGATGCCGCGCGGCGTTGACCACACATTCGTTGAGGATTTCATGCTGATCCCGGCCAAACCAGATAGCGACAAGGCCCAGTCGCATTGGCAGCGCAGTTGGGATTTGCTCGATGGCAGCGTCTTCAGCGGTGAAGATTTTCGCGCGGCGGCTTTGGGGCAGGAAGGGCTATCAACCGGCGCGGTTGAATTCCTTACGCTCGGCACGCTCGAAGGCGGCATCCGGCGTTTTCACGATCTGATCGAGGCGCGCGTGGGTGATTGAGCTTCGCTTGGAGTTTGTTGCCATATGACCAAACCACTTTCGTCTCCCCGTGCTTGACACGGGGTTAGGCTTCTTTCCTCACAGCGGCATTAAAAGGCCTAACCCCGCGTCAAGCACGGGGAGACGATTGAGGGTGAAGTCATCACGCTTTATTTCGAAGTGCAGTCCTTCGACAGGCTCAGGGAACGGAGATAGGGCGACATCAGCGCACTGTAGTCTAACTCAAAAATTCGACACAAGCGACATCAGACGTTTCATTTCAGCAAATGATGCGTCGTTCGGTGTGTGTTGGCAAATATCGTTCGCCGCATAGGCCTCAACGCCGAGATCTCGGATCACACGACGCGCAACAATGGCACCGCTCGCCGATTGGCCACCCATCAGGCGCATGGCCTTCACATAATCACGCGTGCATATCCCGTTTGCACGAGCCCAATGCAACGCCCGTATTGCCGACCGCTGGCCGCTTTCCCCGGCTCGGTTGCGATCAATTCTGGTCGGCTTGTCATCGAATTCATAGGTTGACTGGCGGGTATCGGGGGGAAGTGTCGTTAATTGCGGCAGCGGAAAGCCCGATTTTTTGCGCGGCTGCGCGGTATCGCTCCGATAAGAAAACAGTGTTGCGATCCACGCGTCAACGGTCTTGGTATCGGGCGCAGCCGCCAGAAGCGCGCGCGGCAACAACACGACCTCATTGCTATTTCGGGCAAAGCGCACCGCGCCCGACTCTGAAATGGCCACTCGGTTCGAAGCGGTTGACGTGTTGAGCGTCGCTGCGATCCGCTCTGCACGGCCATCAAGCCAAATATCCACGGTCGAAGATGCAAATGCCTCAGACGCCCACGCAAACATAGCAAGCACAAACGCTGTCAATCGAACCATGCTGACCTCCCCCAAATCTGCGCGCCTTGAACGCTATGTTACCTCGATATTGGCAAATCCGTCAATCTTCACAAATAGCGCGCTGCGACAATCCGTCCGGCGCGGCCCGATTGGATGATGAGAGCATAGCGATCAGCACCTTGAGCCTGGAACACACTCCCGGGAATTTTGACAATGGTCTTGCCGCCCGACCAGCGCCCGACTTCGGTATCAGACAGTGCGACGTTGATATATTTGACCGTCCGGCCACCATTTTCTCCGCTGCCGATGCGCACAGTCGTTTCGCTTTTGAGCGCGACGACAGTCACCGTGCCCGTGCCCGCGCCTTCAATCGTCACCGACCGACCGCCGTCGTCGGTGCGAACTGCCGAAATGGCAGGCCCCGATTTACGCTTTTCCGCAGAAATCAACTGGCGCAGTTCGCTCTCGCGCGAACCGACCGCTGCATCGCCGCCCTGAATTACCGTTTGCGGCGTATAAACCCCCGACCCGCGGTGACCCTTGGTCGAATAGGCACCTTGGAGCGATGTATTGTCTTCGCGCGCCAGCGTATCTTTCCAGCCAAGCCGATCCCAATAAGTAACCGGGCGCGTAATCAGGACATTATTGGGCTCACGCGCCAGACGCGCGGCAATGGCGTCGGCAGGCGGGCAGGATGAACAGCCCTGGCTGGTGAATAGCTCGATCGCCACGGGTGTCGACGGCACGCCCGCACCGGCAGACGGCCCCGACTGTGCCGCGACTGCGATCGTCGCCACGAAAACAGCAGCCAAAGTTCCAATTACGAAGCGCATGGTCAATCTCCTCAAATCTCTCTAACGGCATTCGGATGAGACATGTTCGAGGTTACAACCGAAACCGGCCCGCCGCAAATAGTGGGACAATTACCGCAAAACCGGCAAGCGGCCCGCGCGAACCACGCGAAGACGGCTCGCGGATTGCCAAGCTGCTTGCCCGCGCAGGCATCGCATCGCGGCGTGAAATTGAGCGGATGATCGCTGAGGGCCGTGTCGCGCTTGATGGCAAAGTGCTCGATACGCCCGCAACAATCCTCAAATCGCTCAAAGGCGTGACGGTTGACGGCGATCCCGTGAAAGCCGCTGCACCAACCGAATTGTTTCTGTATCACAAACCGACCGGTTTATTGACTGCCGAACGTGATCCAAAGGGCCGCCCGACGATTTATGACAAGCTTCCCGAAGGGTTGCCGCGCGTGATGCCGATCGGGAGGCTCGATCTCAATACCGAAGGATTGCTGCTTCTCACCACCGACGGCGAGTTCAAGCGTCAGATGGAATTGCCCGCAACCGGCGTCGAGCGTAGCTACCGCGCGCGCACTTACGGCAAAGTGTCGCAGAGCCAGCTTGAAGACCTGATGCTCGGTATCGAAATCGAGGGCGTTCGTTACGGCAGCATCAACGCCAATATGGAGCGGCGGACGGGTGCGAATGCCTGGATCGAACTGCGCCTCAAGGAGGGCAAAAACCGCGAAGTGCGCCGGGTACTTGAACATCTCGGGCTTCAGGTCAGCCGGCTGATCCGCACAAGTTACGGCCCGTTTGTGCTTGACGATATGGCCGCAGGTGCGGTCAATCAAGTTCTCCAGCATGATCTGGTGGCATTCCGCAAAACGCTCAAATGAGGATCATCGCAGGGCAGTGGCGCGGGCGGACACTGATCGCACCCAAGGGCGATGCGACGCGACCGACAGCAGACCGGACGCGTGAAGCGCTGTTCTCAATGCTCGTCAGCCGGCTTGGCAGCTTTGACGATCTGCGCGTTGCTGATCTGTTTGCGGGCACGGGCGCACTTGGGCTTGAGGCGCTGTCACGCGGTGCTGCGCGTTGTACCTTTGTCGAGAACGACCGAGTGGCGCTTGATGCGCTCAAGGCAAATATCACCGCACTGGGCGCAACGGGCGCCGACGTGCGCGGCAGTTCGGTGATGGCGCTTGGCCAGGCAAATGAGCCGTTCGATCTTGTGCTGATCGACCCGCCGTATGAAAGCGGTGCAGGCAGCGTTGCGCTTGATAAGCTGGCGCGACAGGGCTGGATTACAGCCTCAACGCTGGTCAGCATCGAAACATCGAAGCGCGAGACAGTGAGCGTGGCCGGATTTGAAACCGACGTTGTGCGCGATTACGGCAAAGCACGGATCACGCTGCTTCGTCGCGCGGAGAACGCGGGCCGGATTTAGCGTAGTTGATCTGCGTCGGTTGCGTTCATGCGGCCCCCCAATACCCACTTGTCACCGCAATCCAGACGGGAAACGCAGCCGTCCCCAATAACGCGCCGAGCGGTAAGTGGTCGGTGGCCGATACCGCATTTCCGCGCAAGGCCCGCACCGTCACCCAAAGGAGCCCTGCGCCGCTGCCACCGAGTACGACCAGCGGGAGCGCCTGCCATCCGAGCCACAAGCCGATCGCGCCGAGCAGTTTGGGGTCACCGCCACCCAGCCCCTCACGACCGCGAAGATGCCGATAGCTAATGGCGATCAGTGCTAGGCTTAAATAGCCTGCCACCCCACCGTATATCCGGTCAGACAGCGACGGCGTCAAACCGGCCAACCCCGCAGCCAGCCCCGACAGCGCTAAAGCGAGTGTCAATTTATCTGGCAGCCAGAAATGCCGGAGATCAAGCGTGATGAGCGCAATCAGCGTCCAGCCGAACAACGCCCCGGCAATTCCGGCAAGACCGGGTGCAACGCCAAACGCGACACATCCGGCCAGCGCGCACGCGAGCTCGATCTGCCAGTGCAGCGGATCGATCGTCGCGCCGCACGCACGGCACCGGCCACGCAGAACGGCGATACTCAACAGCGGGATCAGCTCGCCAACGCGCAACGTCCTCCCGCACGCATCGCAGGCCGAACGCCCTGCCGTCACCGACCGCTCAACGGGCCAGCGCAGCACAAGTGTTGCGACAAAGCTGCCAATGATCGCCCCGAGGATCGCGCCGCCCAGCGCCCAATATTGCCAAGCCAAAGCGGGCAAGGTCAGCGTTTGGCGTCGGGAGCGTCAACACCCCAGATGTGGGTCGTTTCGACAAAGCCCATCCGCCCGCGGACATCGAGTTTGCACCAGCCGCGGCTGCACTCGCTGAGCTTTCCGACAACGCCGGGTTCGGCGCGCCATATGATCCGCGCGGATGCATCGGGTGCTTCGCGCAGTGGACGCACTTCGCCAATGACGAGCCCGGTGCGGTCTTCGCTCAGCAGATTGGCCTGCATCCACCCGATCGTGCCATCAGGATCTTCAATACGGCGCCAGTTGGGATAGGTTTCGAGCACTTTCACGGGGAGATTGGCGCGCTGGTACAACCAGCTTGCCGGAAATTGGCGACCGGGGCCAGTACGCATCTTCGCCTGCCCTGCCGAGATAGACGCCCAATAGGGTTGCTTCGCCGCAGCCCAAAGCGGTGCGCCCCATCCGGCGACAAACAAAATCCCGATAACTACTAACTTACGCGACATCGACAAACCCCTTGATCACCCGACGGCCTTGCCACAAAATGCGCTTGCGCTTCAAGCGGTG
>JAYVVW010000157.1:0-10023 GCA_043786595.1 Sphingomonadales bacterium
ACCATTTCGGCGCGGATATCAACGGCTGAATCGACCGGCGCAACGGGGAAGTAACCGCCCTTGGCGCGGGGGCGATGCCCCATGTTACCGCTTTCATACTTCGTGCCAGTGTTAGTCGGCAGTTCGATATCGTCGATCTTGTAATAGCTCGTTGAATAGCTGTTTTCAAAACGGACATCGTCAAACATGAAAAATTCGGCTTCGGGGCCGATGTAGATTGTATCGCCGATCCCCGTTGTCTTGAGATAGGCTTCGGCGCGTTTGGCGGTACTGCGCGGATCACGCGAGTAAAGTTCGCCGGTTGATGGCTCAACAACATCGCAGAAAACCACGAGCATCGGCGTCGCCGAGAACGGATCGGCATAGACCGCATCAAGATCAAGCTTGAGGATCATGTCGCTTTCGTTGATCGCTTTCCAACCCGCGATCGATGAACCATCAAACATCAGACCATCGGTCAGTTCGTCTTCGCCCATCACGCCTGCACACATTGTCAGATGCTGCCACTTACCGCGTGGATCGGTGAAGCGAAGATCGACCCATTCGATTTCTTCGTCCTTGATGCGCTTCATGATGGCTTTTGCGGTCGTCATTGATCATCGTCCTTATCGGTGGAGTTGTCAGTGTAAATCTGGCCGCCCGCGGTTCAGCAAGGCGATATCCGGGTCATACGGTCAAAGCGCGTCGTTATCGGTTTCGCCGGTGCGGATGCGCAGCGCGCTTTCGACGGGAATCACGAATATCTTGCCATCACCAATCCGCCCGGTTTGCGCGGCGGCGGCAATTGCTTCGACCACGCGCGCTGCCATGCTGTCTTCGACGACAACTTCAAGCTTCACTTTGGGGAGGAAATCAACGACATATTCGGCACCGCGATAAAGCTCGGTATGCCCCTTCTGGCGGCCAAATCCCTTCGCCTCGGTGACGGTGATCCCCGACACGCCGACTTCGTGAAGCGCTTCCTTCACTTCGTCGAGCTTGAATGGCTTGATGATGGCTTCAATTTTTTTCATGGGTCTCGTTCATCCCCCGCGACAATATGCTAGCCCCATTAGGCTCGCTCAAGCATGTTTCGCAACATCTCTCGCGTTCACAACGTCATATTCTATCGCGGCTGCCCGTTCGCTCGGCATCATCACAATTTATGCCTAATTTTTATGCAGGTTAGCTGTGGAAAGGGCTGTCGAGTCCAGCCGGGCTCTTGGTAAAGATTTCGGGCGCACCCGATTCGGTGATTCCGATGCTATGCTCGAACTGCGCGGAAAGCGATCGATCACGCGTCACCGCCGTCCAGCCATCGTCGAGCACTTTGACATCGGGACGCCCAATATTGATCATCGGCTCGATCGTGAAAAACATGCCGGGGCGCAGTTCCGGGCCGGTGCCGGGACGACCGACATGGACGACTTCGGGGGCATCATGGAACAGTCGCCCGATGCCGTGGCCACAGAAATCGCGCACCACGCCGTAGCGATGCTTTTCGGCAAAGCTCTGAATCGCGTGCGCCACATCGCCGAGATGATTACCCGCAACCGCCTGTTCGATCCCGCGCATCATCGCCTCGTAAGTCAATTCGACCAATCGGCGCGCCTTGATCGGCACATCACCGACCAAGTAAGTGCGATTGGTATCGCCGTGCCAGCCGTCAACGATCGACGTTACATCAACATTAACAATGTCGCCGTCACGCAACGCCCGGTCTACCGGGATCCCGTGGCAGACGACATGATTGACCGATGTGCAGCAGCTATGCGTGTAACCGCGGTAATTGAGCGTTGCCGGAATCGCGCCCGCCGCCATAGTCATTTCGCGCACTTTGGTATCAATCGCCTCGGTCGTCACGCCGGGCACGATAAAAGGCCCGAGCGCATCAAGTATCTCCGCCGACAACCGCCCCGCCGCACGCATCCCGACAAAGCCCTCGTCGCCGTGAAGCTTGATGGCATCCGAACGGGCATGGAGCGTATCGGCAGTAACGGGGAGATAATGGGTCATCTCGTTTATATAGCGCGGGCGGAGGTGTTTTGCGAGAGTGGTTAAGTGCGGCAATTACCAAACTAACTATTCCGCCGCTTCGAGCCAATTCTCTTGATCGCTAACCTGCGAATTATGCGCGTAGGTATCCCAACCGATTTCATATTCTTCAGCCTGATTTCCCCACACAGTCCAATCAGCGCGAGTCCCGCGCGCGAAAAGTTCTAAGCGCGGGCCAAAGCTGCACGCTTCAATAACGTCATACATTTCATCCGGCTTGCGGCTGTGTTCGCGCTTACGGGTTCCAAGTAAATTTACCTGGCGGCGCCCTGCCGGGCCAGTCCGAGCATTCTTGCCGCGAATACCAAACAGGCAAAGTTCGGTCACATTGCGAAAATAAAAACCGACACCCCGACCATCAGACCCGCCATCTTTGCGAACCTTGTGCCAAACAATGTTCGACTTATAGTCGAAGCCCCACGCCTTCATAACCGCTAGCCCTTCCGGCAAAAGTGCATTGGGCACCCAAAGATAAAGATGGGCAGGGTTTGCCGCGACATCGGACACCGGGAGGCCCATGATTTCGTTGAGATCCATTGTTCCATAGCGTGCCAAGCGGCGATGCTCGGGGGCCATTTTACCCGTCCGATTTTGAAACCGCCAAGGGGGGTCGGCCAAAATTGTTCCGAATTTTCGACCACTCAATGCTTGAGCAAAATCAATCATGGCTTCGGTTGTCATAGCGGTGGAGTCCAGTCTGAAACACATTCGGGTTTGATGCCAATTGCGAGCACCGGGCAGCTCCCGTTGCGCCCTGCATTGAGCCGATAAAGCAACTTGCCCATCCAAGTCGTTGAGGCACCGTATTTGCTCATGATTCCCATAGATTTGAAAATGCTGTTGAGCGCTTCACTGCGAGTGAGCAATACGCCTACATCAATCACGCCACACTGGCTAAAGGCGCTAAACGCATAAAGGTCACGGTCGAACGTCTGATCCTTTGAATTCCATTCCAAATCAAAGGCAACGCGATTTTTAACATAGTCAACTTTGTGCCCATCGAGGAACCGAGCTTTCACCATTTCGCGCGATTTCGCTTCGGAGGTTGGGCTTCCTTTGGCATTCGTACCCGACTGCCTCCAAAGCAGTTTAACGAGCAGATCAGCCTGAATTGTTGTTTCATGCCAGCCAAGCGGACGTAAAAATCGGGAAATGATTTTGGGAATATCCGACTCGTTACCTCCTGCTTTTGCAATGATCGACATTGTAAGTGAGAAAGCGCGAAGAGCAGCAATTAGCTCCGCAAACTCTGCTGGATGCGCCTCGCTCAAAATTAACGCAGCATTCCGATAACTGAAAACCTGATATTTTAGGAGTATATCTGCTGGGATGTAACGCGCCAGAAATTCATGAGAATCAGCGGCCTCGCTTGGAGTTAATGCAATTTCATCACCTGCCGCAGAACCAGCATCAGATCGCAAAATTATTTCTTGGTCCATCATCGCCTGATGGCGCATGAACAAAAGCAGGTCAAGTTCTCGCATTATTTTAGCCATTGACCTACTCCCCCCACCCCCGCTTTGCGATTCTCGCGCGATTGGCTATGGCATGCCAATGACTGATCGCATCTACACTGCCGCTCTCATCGTCATTGGTGATGAAATCCTTTCGGGCCGCACGCAGGACAAGAATATTGCGCAGGTTGCGCTGTGGCTCAATCTTCAAGGGATCCGGCTGCGCGAAGTGCGCGTTGTTGCCGATGTCGAGGATGAGATTGTCGAGGCGGTCAATATCTTGCGAGCGCGCAATGATTATCTATTCACCACCGGCGGGATCGGGCCAACGCATGATGACATCACCGTCGATGCGATAGCCAAGGCGATTGGCGTCCCCGTGATCATCCACCCCGAAGCAAGTGAGACGTTGCGCGCTTATTATGAGGCGCGCGGCGGATTGACCGAGGCGCGGCTGCGGATGGCGCGCGTGCCTGAGGGTGCTGAGCTTATCCCCAACCGTATGTCGGGCGCGCCGGGCATTCGCGTTGACAACATTTTCATCATGGCGGGCGTGCCGCATATCACGAGCGGGATGCTCGACGCGCTGACCGGCACGCTTGAAGGCGGCGCACCGTTGCTGTCACGCACGGTCGGATGCTGGGTTGCCGAAAGTGAAATTGCGACGATGCTCGGTGATACTGAAAAGGCCCATGCGGGATGCCAGATCGGCAGCTATCCGTTCTTCCGCGAAGGCAAGGTGGGATCGAACTTTGTTATCCGGTCAACCGATCAGACCGCAATCGATGGCTGTGCCGAAGCGCTCAAGGCCGCGCTGATCGCGGGCGGGCGGGATTTCGTCGAAGGCGGAATTTAGCCCTTGGCGCGCATCCTGCTGGGGTGGGAGCTTGGCGCGAACCGCGGGCATATCGAGCGGCTGATGCCCGTCGCGCTGCGGTTGCTCAATGCGGGGCATGACGTTGCAGTGGCGCTGCAACAGATCGACAGCGCGGGGATTGAGCGTGATCCGCGGCTGTCACTGTGGCAGGCCCCCGTCTGGCCGCGCCTGCTGGTCAACGTCATCCAGGATTACAGCCGCAAAAGCGCGACGATGGGCGATATTCTTGGCCAGCTTGGGCTCGATCGGCCGGGATGCCTTGCCGCGATGATCAGCGCGTGGGACGCAATCTTTGCCGCATCGAGACCAGACGTCGTGATCGGCGATTTTGCACCCGCGCTGCTTGCTGCGGCAAATGGCCGGATTGCATCAATTGCGGTCGGCGATTTTTTTACTGTGCCGCCGAGCCAGATCGCAACATTCCCAAACCTCACCGGCAATCCGACAGCTTATGACGAGGAAGAGTTGCTTGACCTCGTTGATGCTGATCTCGCCAGCGTCGGGCGCGCGCCGCTGCCGGGGCTACCCGCGCTGTTTGCTGCGAGTGAAGCCATCGTCGGTAATTTTGCGGAACTTGACCCCTACCATGATGTGCGGATTGATCGCTACAGTGCGCCGTCGGTCAAGCTGCCGTATGCGGACGGCGAAGGCGGCGGAGGTGAAGAGATTTTCGTCACCAGTTTTGGCCGCGTCGGCGCACATCATCCGACTTGGGCTGGTCTGGCGGGAACCAAACGGCGCGTTCGCGTGTACATCGGCGATCCGACACGCGAACATCTCGCTACGTTCGAACGGTTCGGCTTCATCTATGAACCAAAGCCTCTGCCCTTCCCGCTGATTGCGCAGCGATCAAAACTTGCGCTCTCGTACGGCGGCAATGGTTTTACGAGCGCGTGCCTAATCGCGGCGCTACCCCATATGATCATACCCTATGACCTAGAAAAACAGTTGACCGCGAGCGCAATCGCGCGGCTTGGCTTTGGCATGGCACAACCGCTGTCGGACGTAAGTTCGAACGGGCTGACGCGCGCGCTTGATCAATTGGCTGACAACAGCGCAGTGGCCGCGCGGCTGCGCGCCGCAGCCCCTTCATTCAAAGCGCAAATGGCATTTTCAAGCGCCGATGCCATCATCGACGCGGTCGATCGTCTGCTCGGATGAATTGATCGTCGGAAGCCGCGCAACGAGCGCAAGAGTGACCAGCCCGATGATTGCCGAAACAATAAACGCGGCCCCCGGCAATTTTACGGGGGTGCTTGCCGACGTAAAATAAGCGAGCACCGGATTAAGCGTGAGCGGGGCGATCATCGCACCAAGCGACATGAGCGACGCGGTGAACCCCTGAATTTCGCCCTGATTATTCGCCTGTCCGCGCTGTGAAACCATCGCCGAAAGGCTTGGCTGAACGATTGATTGGAGCGGCATGAACAGCATCAGTGCAATTGCGGGCGTATAATGCGGTGCCGCCGCCGATCCTGCAAACGCAATTACCGCCGCGCTAAGCCCGATCATCGTCGCGCGCCTTTCGCCGAACCGCGCGACGATCTTGCCGGTCAGCAGCATCTGCACCGCCGCCATTGATATGCCAACAATCGTTAGCGACAGGCCGATCGCGCGCGTTGACGCGCCGAAACCTGCGATCAGATAATAGCTCCATGTCAGCGGATAGATCAGGCTTGCAATCTGCCACAACAGCAGGATGGCTCCCAGAAACAGCAACCCCGGCAAACGTCCCAGCACGCGCAGCGCGCCCAGAGGGTTGGCACGCCGCCACTCAAACGCGCGGCGATGCTGCTGATCAAGCGTTTCGGGGAAAATCGTCAGCCCGTAGATCAGATTGATCGCGGCGAGCGCCGCTGCCGCATAAAATGGCGTCCGCGGCCCCAACTCGCCAAGCAATCCGCCGATCATTGGTCCAAGCGTAAAACCAATCCCGAACGCTGCACCGACCATTGCAAACACGCGCGCACGCTGATCGCCGGGAGTGATGTCGGCAAGTGCGGCTTGTGCCGGACCGTAAGTGCCGCCGAAAATTCCAGCAAGCGCCTGCCCCGCAAGCAACCACCACAGGTTTGGTGCCATCGCCATCAACGCGAAGTTGACCGAATAGCCGCCAAGCGACCCGAGCAGCACAGGTCGCCGCCCGAACCGGTCTGAAAGATTGCCAAGCACTGGCCCGAGCAGGAATTGAAACGACGCGTAAAGCAGCGCGAGTACACCACCAAAGCGCGCCGCCGCCGACACATCAAGCCCGCCCACCTCCATCAGCAGCGCCGGCGTGACCGGAATGATAATTCCAAATCCAATCGCATCAATCACAATGGTTGCGAGGATGAAACGGATCGAAGGGTTAAGCGCGGCCATGCCCGATATTGCGACAATGTTCGCCAATTATGCAAGCCGACACATTGGGAAAATCGCGACACGGGCAATTTGCGGTGTGCCCGGTTAGTTTGAATTGTTATGTGTTGGAGATTGGGGCGGGCGTCCGATCCAGCGTGGAACTGAATTACAGAACATCGCATATTCCGTGCCAAAACTATCAGCCAGATGCGCTTCTTCAATCCCGACCTGTACGTGGCAAGCAACGACGAAAGCCAGCCAAGCAGCCCACGCCCACCAGAACGATGTGCTCAAAGCAACGCCAAGCCCGACCATGATCATCCCGGCAAAGATGGGATTGCGACTGAATCCGAACAGCCCGTGACGGACAAACAAGGGGGCGTCGCCGTGTCGAACACCAACGCGCCACGCCCTGCCCATCTGAATTTGCGCGACGACCACGATGGCCGCTCCCGCCGTGCTGAAAATCGCTGAGATAGTTGGGAATGCACCCTGTCCGTTCAGCGCTATGATTCCGGCCGCGACAGCAAGTACGGCGATGCTCGCGGCAAAGACGGAGCCCGCAACTCTCTGCTTGCCTTTCGCCGATAAGAAAGCCCAGCTGCGATCACCCGATCTGCGCCGGATGGCTTCGCCGCGCAACACCGATGCCCCAAAGATCAACACAAGTGCGGCAAAAGGAACAATTTGAAACATGGGCAATTCCTCGACAATGATGAGTCGAGCGCTTACATGCACCCTATACCAACTATAGGGTCAAGCGATGAAAATTGGCGAGCTGGCAAAAGCGACCGCAACCAAGGTTGAAACAGTACGCTTTTACGAAAAAATCGGCCTGCTTCCTCCGCCTGCGCGCAATTTGGCGAATTACCGTGACTATGGAAGCGAGCAGCTTGCGCGACTTTCCTTCATCCGCCGCGCGCGCGATTTGGGTTTTACGCTTGAAACCGTTCGGGAACTGCTCACATTGTCCGACGACAAAGCGCAGTCGTGCGAAGCGGTCGATGACATTGCACAAACCCACCTTTTCAAGATCGACCGTAAAATCGACGATCTCGCTGCAATGCGTAACGAACTTGAACGCGTGGTTCGTTCTTGCCGTCACGGCACCATAGGCAATTGCAAAATAATTCAAACGCTCGCGCCGCGCCACTAGGGTGTTGGGGCGACATTGCATCCAAACGAAGAGACTTGCGCGCCGTCCGCGCCGCCCGCATGGTGGTGGGAAATAAGAGAGGCGACCACATGAACTTGGAAATGATCTATTTGGGGTGCAGCACGCTAGCGATGATTGGATGGCTTGCGTTGGCACTGGCACCGGTCAAGCGTGATTATGCGATTTCGTTTGCACGCGGGATTGTGATCATCCTCGCGCTTGCCTATCTCGCGCAATTGCTGCTGATTACCGAAAAGGTCGAAGGTGGCGGTTTTTCGACATTGGCCACTGTGCAGGCACTTTTTACAAAGTCTGGCAATGTGATGATGGGCTGGACGCATTATCTCGCGTTTGATCTGTTCATTGGCAGTTGGCAGGCCGAAGACGCGCCGCGTAGCGGTGTGCCGCACTGGCTGCTGATCCCGTGCCTAATACTGACACTGCTATTCGGGCCAGTTGGTTTGCTCCTTTATTTTGCGGTTCGCACGGTCAAGCGCATGGCGGCACCGCGCGCATCATGAGCTGGCAAAAGGAAGTCGACGAAATAGCGCGGCGGAGCAAGTTTGCCGAGGCACTTGGCGGCGCTGAAAAACTCAAGAAACAGAAGGCCGATGGCAAGCTCAATGCACGTGAACGTATCGCGGGGTTGGTTGACAAGGGCAGTTTCCGCGAGGTTGGCAAGCTTGGCGGCGTCGCTACCTATGACGACAAGGGCACGCTGAAAACTGTGCTGCCATCAAACATGCTATTTGGCCGGGCCAAGATCGATGGCCGCCCGGTCGTTGTCCAGAGCGATGATTTTACCGTGCGCGGCGGGGCTGCCGATGCCGCGATCCACGGCAAGCTCGTTCAGGCCGAAAAACTAGCCGGCGAATACCGGATGCCGCTCGTCCGGATGATCGAAGGCACAGGCGGCGGCGGTTCGGTCAAAACGCTCGAAACGATGGGCCATACCTATGTGCCCGAAGTGCCCGGTTGGGAGCTGATGGTCGACAATCTTTCGACCGTGCCCGTGGTGGCACTAGGGCTTGGCCCGGTTGCCGGGCTTGGCGCGGGGCGGCTGGTGATGAGCCATTACAGCATCCTCGTGCGCGGGCTTAGCCAGTTGTTTGTCGCAGGGCCGCCCGTGGTTGCAGCGGTCGGCGAACACCGTACCAAGGAAGAATTGGGTGGTTCGCACATCCATGCCAAGAACGGCGCGGTCGATGATGAGGTGGAAAGCGAGGCGCAGGCCTTTGCGCACGCCCGCACATTCCTGTCATACCTGCCTTCATCAATCCATGAACTGCCGCAGCGAACGGTAACCCGTGACAAGCCCGACCGGCGCGAAGACTGGCTGATCGAAGCCGTGCCGCGTGATCTGCGCAATCTCTACAAAGTGCGGCCAATCATTGAGGCGGTGTTTGATCAGGGCAGTTTCTTTGAGATTGGTCGTCAGCACGGCCCGTCTATTGTCACCGGATTTGCACGGCTCGATGGTTATCCCGTGGCGGTAATGGCAAGTGATCCGATGGTGCTTGGCGGGCTATGGACCGCAGCGACGGCGCGTAAGGTCGAGCGTTTCATCGATCTGGCCGACACGTTTCATCTGCCTGTTGTTCATATGGTTGATAATCCCGGCTTCATGATCGGGCGCAAAGCCGAAGAAGACGCGACGATCCGATACGGTAGCCGCGCAATGACAGCGGTGTTTCAATCGCGCGTACCGATTGCGGTGGTGGTGATGCGCAAGGTTTACGGGATGGGGGGCAGCGCCCCTGCCAATCTGTCACGCTACAAGTGGCGATTTGCCTGGCCGAGCGGTGATTGGGGCAGCCTGCCGATTTCGGGCGGGCTTGAAGCGGCGTATCGCGGCGAGCTTGAAGCGTCGGATAACCCCAAAGCGCTGCTCAAGGATATCAGTGACCGGCTCAATCGCGTGCGTTCGCCTTTCCGCACTGCTGAGAAATTCGGGATCGAAGATATCATTGATCCGCGCGATACACGGCCAATGCTGTGCGATTTTATCGAAGCGGCGTACCGCATCCTTGAACCCGGGCCGCGCGCACGCGGCTATCGCTGCTAGTGTCCTGAATCGGAAGTTCGCTATCATTTAGACTCAATTGTGCGCGAAAGCCATTTCCTGGGAAGGGGATGGATGATGAGCAAGCTACGACTGA
>JAYVVW010000158.1:0-10952 GCA_043786595.1 Sphingomonadales bacterium
CGCAAATCGACTTCTGATCGCGCACAGTGCCCAACAAAGCCCGTCGGAGCGATCCGACGGGTTTTTGTTTTAGTTCAGCGGAATGATGACTTCATCCGAGCGCGTCAGCCCTAGATCGCGGCGGACGAGTTCATCGACCATATCGGGGTTTGCGTGGCGCGGATCGAGAAGTTGCACCCGGTTGGCAAGCTCACCGCGCTGCTTTTCAACAGCGGCAAGTTCGACGGTTCGTGCCGCGAAGCGTTTTGAATAATCACCCCAGGCAAGGACGCCGTTCGACCCGAATAGCGCATAGCCGCCGAAGAAAGAAATGATCGTAAACGCAAGCGCCGGCATCATCGCAGATCTCAGCAAATTGATAATGTTTCTTCCGCGTTTCATTCAACGCCTTGAATCACATGCGATTCTGCTAATCAAGCATTAAATCGCGCGAACACTTCGCGACCGGCATATTTTGCGACCGACGCCAGTTCTTCCTCGATACGGATGAGCTGATTATACTTCGCCAACCGGTCAGACCGTGCAAGGCTGCCTGTCTTGATCTGCCCGCAATTGGTGGCAACCGCAAGATCGGCAATCGTTGAATCCTCGGTTTCGCCCGATCGGTGCGACATGACGGCGGTGTATCCCGCGCGCTGTGCCATACTGACGGCTTCAAGCGTCTCGGTAAGCGTCCCGATCTGATTGACCTTGACCAGCAGCGAGTTCGCAAGCCCCGCCTTGATCCCGTCTGCCAGACGCTTGGGGTTTGTCACGAACAGATCATCACCGACCAGCTGAACCTTTTTGCCGATTTTGTCTGTCAGCATTTTCCAGCCTGCAAAATCATCTTCGGACATGCCGTCCTCAATCGACGCAATCGGATAGCGGCGCGACAGATCGGCAAGATAGTCCGCCATTTCGACAGGGCTGATCACACGACCTTCGCCGTCGAGGTGATAATTTCCGTCCCTGAAAAATTCGGTCGCGGCACAGTCAAGCGCAAGCACGACATCTTCGCCGGGGCGATAACCAGCGGCCTCGATCGACGACATGATGAAATCAAGCGCGTCGGCAGGCGAAGCAAGGTTGGGTGCAAATCCACCCTCATCGCCCACGGCCGTTGCCAACCCCTTATCATGCAGCTTTTTCTTGAGCGTGTGGAAAATTTCAGACCCGATCCGCACCGCATCGAACAGCGATTGCGCGCCGACGGGCATGATCATGAATTCCTGAAAATCGATCGGGTTGTCCGCGTGCATGCCCCCGTTGATGATGTTCATCATCGGCACAGGCAAAATCTGTGACGAAACACCGCCCACATAACGGTAGAGCGGAAGGCTGCACGCATCTGCTGCGGCCTTGGCAACGGCAAGGCTGACGCCGAGGATCGCGTTCGCACCGAGCCGTCCCTTGTTTTCGGTGCCATCAAGCTCGATCATCGCGCCGTCGATCTCGCCCTGATCTTCGGCTTCATAGCCGCGCAACGCGTCTGCGATTTCGCCGTTCACGCCGTCGACGGCCTTGCCAACGCCCTTGCCAAGGAACGCTTTTGGATCGCCGTCACGCAATTCCACCGCTTCATACGCTCCGGTCGACGCGCCCGAAGGCACAGCCGCACGACCAAAACTGCCATCCTCAAGCATCACATCAACTTCAACCGTCGGATTGCCGCGGCTATCAATAATCTGTCGGGCATGGATATTGAGGATTGCGGTCATTATATAGGCTCCAGAACGATCGCTGATGATGGGCCAGCCCCATATCGGCGATCATAGCGAGACGCAAATCACGTCGTATTGTGAAAGGAATTATCATGACCGAACCCAAAACAACCGCTCCTGCGCCAAAGGCCAAGCGCACTCCCAAAACTGCCGCATCGAGCATAACAAAAGCGGTAGCGACGCCAACGGTCGATAGCTTCAAAGATCAGGCCAATTCATTCAAAGATAAAGCGGGCGACAAGGCACGCGAATTCGCCACGACCGGCAAGGACAAGGCGTCGACTTTCCTCGAAAGCATCTCGCAGGCCGTCGATGAACTCGCGCGAACAGTCGATGACAAGGTGGGCACGCAATACGGCGATTATGCGCGCAGGGCAGCAACGGCGGTTTCGGGTGCAGCTGACAATCTCAAAACTGCTGATGTCGACGATCTCGTGGTCGGCGCGCGCGATTTCGTCCGCAAGCAACCCGCAGTCGCAATCGGCGCAGCAGCAGCCGTCGGGTTCCTGCTGACGCGCCTCGTGCGCGCCGGCGGTAACGACAGCGACACAGCCTGATACGATCTGTGTCAGTATCAGCGGCCCCCGATGACGAATCCGAAGATGAACCCATCCCCCTCAAGACGCTTTTGGGGGCATTGGCGGTCGACGCCAAAGCGTTTGCGCGTGCTGAGGCGAATTATTTGAAGGCAAGCGCTGGCGCACGGGCACAATATGCGGTTCCCGGCGTTGTGCTGTTGGTAACAGCGCTGGCGTTAGTCACTGGTGTGGTTGTGGCACTTCCCGTCGGTTTGTTGCTGATATTGGCACCGATCATTGGCGCGGGATGGGCGATTGCCGCCGTTGTTGCCGCGTTCTTGCTGGTCGGCGGTGTATTGGGGCTGATCGGCTTCAAACGGATCAAGTCTGCAATGAAAGGGCCTTTTCGGCGGTGAATGAACTCGAAAGCAATCGCACTACGGTCGAACTTGCAAAAACGCGGCTTAAGGTGCGGGCAGGTCAAGTGCGCGAGCGTTTGCGTCCGGCTATGCTTGTCGGCGCGGTCAGGCAAAGCGCGCGCAAGCGCGTCATCCAAACCGCTGTAATCGCCGCGACTAACAAGAAAGGCCGTACCGCGCTTGCAATCGGCGCGATTGGTGCGGGCCTTGTCTATCTTTTCAAATCCCCAATGTTGAAGGCGATCACGCGCCAAAAAATTTCAGGAGACAAAAAATGACCAATGCGAACGATCAATCAGGTAACGAACTGCGTGAAAAAGTGACTGCCGCCTATTCAAGCGGTCGTGACAAGGCTGAAAAGGCGCTGACCAGTGCAAAGGCCAGCACTAGTCGCGCCGCCGATGTCGCGAAATCAAAAGCGCGCGCCGCCGCCAGCAGCACCAGCGATAGCCTTGAAAAAAATCCGCTTTCCGCATTGATCGGCGGTATCGCAATCGGTGCGATCGCGGCTGCGCTGGTTCCTAAAACCAGGCAGGAGGCAAAAATCCTTGGCGCGGCTGGTGTTAAAATTCGCCAAACCGCAATTGCAGCGGCGAAAGCGGCACGGTCGGCGGGCAAAGAACAGCTTGATACGCTCGGCCTCAACGGCTCTGCCGCGCGCGACACAATCCGCGACGTGATCGAAAAGATTGGCCAGGCCGCAGTCAGCGCGTCTAAGGCCGCTGGCGAAACCGTCAGAAAGAAACCCTAAACTGCATGAGCAATCTCCACCTCGTCTTCGGTGGTCGCGTCAGTGATCCACGCACGCTCAACTTTGAAGATCTCAAATCGATCGACATCGTTGGCATGTTCCCCGACTATAAAAGCGCGGAAAAAGCGTGGCGCGCCGCCGCGCAAAAAACCGTCGACGACGCCGAAATGAAATATGTTGTGGTTCACCTCCACCGCATGTTGCAACCCGATATGCTGACGCGGGGTTAGAGTGAGAGACGTTAGGTTGAACCAACCCCGTTCGTGTCGAGCCCTTCGACTGCCTTGCAGGCGCTCAGGATAAACTTCCGGTCAAGACCGGAAGTCGAGACACTTTGGTGCGTTGCATATCCCTCGACTTCGCTCGGAACAAGCGGTTCGACTTAACGTCATTGCGCTCTAAAGTCGTAATTAGGCGTTGCGGTATCGCCAGAACAACAGGCTACGCGCAAACATAAGGCCTGCAAGGAATCCGCCGATATGCGCAGCGACCGCGATTTGCTGGCCATTTGCAGAAAACGCGAAGCCGAGCATCCAATTCACCGCAGCCCATGCGACGGCAAGCCAGATGGCATGGACATAATGCGCGGGGATTGGCCCAATCCGTTTGGCGCGGCTGCGACTGAACAGCATCGCATAAGCGCCGACAATCCCTGAAATGGCACCGCTTGCGCCAACCATCGGAATCAATTGAGTCGGAGCGGAGAAATAATGCGCCGAAGCCGCCGCATAGGCGCCAACGACGTATAAAAAGATCACCGATCCACCGCCGAGTACTTTTTCAACGGTGCGGCCGCAAAATAGCAGCATCAGCATGTTGCTGAATAAGTGGAAGAAACCGCCGTGGAGCAAGGTGGCGCTGAGCGGTGTCAAACTCGCGGGAACCTTCCAGCCTTCCAAGCGCGGTGGAACCGGTAAATTCTTAACTGTCCCGCCAAATTCAGCAGAGATAAAACCACCCAGCCACGGCAGGACATCGGACAATCCCGAAAGCAGCGCCAAAAAGAAAGCGATAATTGTGACCGCAACAATGCTATCGGTCACGATCCCGCGCGGCGGCATTTCAGATGAACTCGATCTTCGACACCTGATAGTAGCGATCACCCGATGGCACCGTCACTTCGATCTCGTCATCAACCTTGCGGCCAATCAGCGCGCGGCCAAGCGGTGAGTTATACGAAATCTTTCCGGTTTTGGCGTCCGCCTCGGGCTGGCCGACAATCTGATAACGGATCGGCTTTTCATGCTCGTCTTTCAGCGTTACCGTCGCGCCAAACACGATCTTGTCGCCCGAAAGGCTGAGTGGATCGATCACCATCGCGCGGCTGAGCTTATCCTCAATGTCGCTAATCGTCGCTTCGACTTGGCCCTGGCGTTCTTTCGCCGCATGATATTCGGCATTTTCCGAAAGGTCGCCGTGCGCACGTGCTTCTTCGATCGCATCAATGATCTGCGGCCGTTCAACCTTGAGGCGAGACAGTGACTCGACCAGCATGGCATAGCCTTCGGCCAGCATTGGCATTTTTTCTGCACTCGCCATCGTATCAAACCTTCAACGTCAAAATTTCGTTCGCAGCCGGCCCCGGTGGGGCCGTCCGTACTGTCACCTCAAATATGGGGATCAGCGCGCGCTCGCCTTATGATAGGATTGCAGCGTCCGAACTTCAAGCTTTCGTTCGCGGAGCGCACCGATTGCTTCTGCTGCAGCAACCGACGCCGCCGCTGTCGTGAAAATCGAAACCTTCGCCATCAATGCCGAGCGGCGGATGCTTTCGCTGTCCTTGAGCGATTGCCACCCTTCGGTCGTGTTAAAAATTATCGCAATTTCGCCGTCTTTGATCTTGTCGACGATATGCGGCCGCCCTTCGGCAACCTTGTTGACCGTTTCAACCGACAGACCCTGTTCCGCCAGATAACGCGCCGTACCGCTTGTCGCGAGAACCCGGAAACCAAGCGCGATCAATTGCACGACACCGGGGAGGATAACCGGCTTGTCGCTGTCTTTTACCGAAACGAACAATGTTCCTGACTGTGGCAGCTTCATCCCCGCCCCGATCTGCGCCTTGGCAAAGGCAGTGGCAAAATCGCTGTCGATCCCCATCACCTCGCCGGTCGATTTCATTTCGGGAGACAGCACGGGATCAACACCGGGGAAGCGCGCGAAGGGAAACACGGCTTCCTTCACCGCGACATGCTTCACATCAAGGTTGATTGGCGGCAAATTTTTGAGCATCTCGCCACCCATTACCCGCGCGGCGATTTTAGCAATTGGTGCGCCGATTGCCTTTGCCACGAATGGTACGGTGCGGCTTGCCCGTGGGTTGACTTCGATCAGGTAAACTTCGCCGTCTTTGACCGCAAACTGGATGTTCATCAGCCCCTTCACATCGAGCGCGCGGGCAAGCACTTCGGTCTGCCGCGCGATCTCATCAATGATCGACTTTGGCAGACTGTGCGGCGGCAGCGTGCACGCGCTGTCACCCGAATGGACGCCGGCTTCTTCGATATGCTGGAGTATTCCCGCAACCACGACATCGGTGCCGTCGGCAATCGCATCGACATCAACCTCGATCGCATCACGCAGATAGCGGTCGATCAAGACAGGCGAATTACCCGAAACGATTACTGCGGTCTGGATATAGTTTTCGAGCTGGGCTTGCGTATCAACGATCTCCATCGCGCGCCCGCCAAGCACATAGCTCGGTCGCATCAGCACGGGATAGCCGATCCGGTCGGCAGCCGCGATCGCCTCGTCACGACTGCGGGCAATGCCATTTTCTGGCTGCTTGAGGCCAAGCTTATGGATCAACGTGGCAAACCGTTCGCGGTCTTCAGCCAGATCGATCGCGTCTGGAGAAGTTCCGAGGATAGGAATCCCCGCATCCTCTAAAGCCTTGGCAAGGTTGAGCGGCGTCTGACCGCCAAATTGAACGATTACACCTTTGAGCGTGCCGTTCTGTTTTTCAACATGCAGAATTTCGAGGACATCTTCGGCGGTCAGCGGTTCGAAATAGAGCCGGTCTGACGTGTCATAATCGGTCGAAACGGTTTCGGGATTGCAGTTGACCATGATCGTTTCATAGCCTGCATCCGATAGCGCAAAGCAGGCGTGGCAGCAGCAATAGTCAAATTCGATCCCCTGCCCGATCCGGTTTGGCCCGCCGCCCAGAATGACGATCTTCTCGCGGTTCGTCGGCTGGCTCTCGCATTCGGGCTCGCCAAACGACGGCGCTTCGTAGGTTGAATACATGTAGGGCGTTTTGGCTTCAAACTCGGCAGCGCAGGTATCGATCCGCTTGAACACGGGGCGAACGCCAAGCTTGTGCCGGTGCGCACGCACTTCGTCTTCGGTGATCCCGCCGGTCATCGCGACAACAGCGTCACGGATCAGCCCCGAACCACGCCGGATCGCGCTTTCCATCCCCGGTTTCAGGTTTGCCGATTCGAGCGCGAGGAACGCCAGCCGCTTATCGGAAAAGCCCATTGATTTCAGGCGGCGCATTCCGCCTGCATCCTGCGGCAAACCACCTGTCGCGACTTCGCGTTCGGCCGCGATGATTTCTGCGATGCGTTCAAGAAACCACGGATCATATTTGGCAACGGCGTGAACCTCGGCAACACTCATCCCCTCGCGCAGACACTGTGCCGCGACGAGCAGCCGATCGGGCGTCGCGCGCGAAAGTTCGGCCACCAGATCATCACGCGATGCGCCTTTAAGCGCATCGACATAGTTGAACCCGACCAGCCCCGTTTCGAGTCCGCGAAGTGCCTTTTGCAGGCTCTCATGGATGTTGCGGCCAATCGCCATCACTTCGCCAACCGATTTCATTGCGGTGTGGAGCAGCGGCTCGGCACCCTTGAACTTTTCAAACGCAAAGCGCGGAATTTTCGTCACGACATAATCAATCGTTGGCTCGAACGACGCGGGCGTCGCGCCCGTAATGTCGTTCGTGATTTCGTCGAGCGTATAGCCCACCGCGAGTTTCGCCGCGACCTTGGCAATCGGGAAGCCGGTGGCTTTCGACGCAAGCGCCGACGACCGCGATACGCGCGGGTTCATTTCAATCACGATCAGGCGACCGTCCGCCGGATTGACCGCGAACTGCACGTTCGATCCCCCCGTCTCAACCCCAATCTCACGCAAGCAGGCGATGCTCGCGTTGCGCATGATCTGAAACTCTTTGTCGGTCAGCGTCAGCGCCGGGGCAACGGTGATGCTGTCGCCGGTATGCACGCCCATCGGATCGATATTTTCGATCGAGCAGATGATGATGCAATTATCGTTGCGGTCGCGCACGACCTCCATCTCATATTCTTTCCAGCCGAGCAGCGATTCCTCGATCAGCACCTCGGTCGTCGGCGACGCATCAAGCCCGCCGGTCACGATCTGGACAAATTCATCCCTGTTATATGCAATCCCGCCGCCGGTGCCGCCCATCGTGAAGCTTGGGCGGATGATTGATGGCAGGCCGGTATATTCAAGCACCCTGAACGCATCATCAAGCGTGTGCGCGATGCCTGAGCGTGCCGATTCAAGCCCGATCTTGGTCATCGCATCGCGGAATTTGATCCGGTCTTCAGCCTTGTCGATCGCTTCGGCATCCGCGCCGATCATTTCAACGCCGTATTTCGCGAGCGTGCCATCGTTGAACAGCGCGAGCGCAGTGTTAAGCGCGGTCTGCCCCCCCATCGTCGGGAGCACGGCATCGGGCCGCTCGGCCTCGATGATCTTGGCAACAATTTCGGGCGTGATCGGCTCGATATAGGTCGCGTCGGCGAGTTCGGGATCGGTCATGATCGTCGCGGGGTTTGAATTGACGAGGATGATCCGGTACCCCTCCTCCTTGAGCGCCTTGACCGCCTGCGTGCCCGAATAATCGAATTCGCACGCCTGCCCGATAATGATCGGGCCAGCGCCGATGATGAGGATGGACTTGATGTCTGTTCTTTTGGGCATTGACTAAAACGCTTTCATTGCATACATTGATTGCATTGACATCATAGGATGCGACTTATGGCAAGTTTGACAGTTAGGAACATTCCCGAAGACGCCAAACTGCGCTTTCGCCAGATTGCGGCGGCGCATGGCCGTTCGATGGAGGATTATTTGCGTCAATTGGTGATCAATGCCGATTTTGAAAGTTCCAGTGGCACAGCCGAACATGTCGCCGAAACGCGACAGGCGTTTCGGCATCAGCCGACCGAGAGAGACACTAAAACAGGGGAGGATTGGGTGCGTGAATTGATCCGAATTGCTGACGGTGCGGGCGAAGGCGTGTTCGACAAGGGAAAATATGCTGAAATCCGCTTCATGACCGCCAAGGACGCGATGGTCGAACTGCGCCGTTTGGCAAACGGCGCTGGTCTCAACTCGCCGCCGCGTATGAACACCCAACTGGAGGCACCGGACTTTTGATCTTGGTCGATACCAACGTTTGGAGCCAACTAACCAAGCCACGCGGCAATCCGGCAGTGCTGGCTTGGCTAGAGGCGAATGACGCGGAACTAGCGCTATCTGTGCTGGTGATTGCGGAAATACGATATGGGATTGCGCTTGCTGACTCGGCTGACAAACGTTCTTATCTGGAAAGTTGGTTGTCTGGCTTGCAATCGCGCTACTACGGCCAGACGCTCGAATTTGGCGCGGATGCCGCGCATTGCTATGGTCAGATTGCGGCCCGCCCCGAAGTGAAGGCGCGGCAGCCGCAGGTGGTTGATATGCTAATCGCCGCACAAGCGCAGTTTCATTGCATTCCGATTGCCACGCGGAATGTGAAGGATTTTGACTGGATTGGGGTAGAGTTGCTGAATCCTTGGGAGGGCTGAGATGACCCAACGCAACACCGTCAACCGTATCCGCGCTAAGGCGCTTCGCACTGGCATGACCCCGCCCGAGGAAAAACTCTGGTCGATCCTGCGCGGCGGGCGGTTGCAGGGAAGTAAATTCGTTCGCCAAATGGTGTTTGGCCCCAATTACGTCGCCGATTTCGCCGCGCGCAATCACGGGCTGGTGATCGAACTTGACGGTGACAGCCACGCCGGACGCGAGGATTATGACGCGGCGCGCACGGCGTTCATCGCGAGCCAAGGTTACCGCGTAATCCGCTTCTCGAACAGCGAGGTAATGACCAACAGCGAAGGCGTCGCCCGGGCAACCCTGAACGCCTTCGGCCAAGATTGGGAATAAATCTTCCCTCCCCCCCTTCAGGGGGAGAGGGAAATGCTGGCGCAGCCAGCGAGGGAGAGGGGGGAGTCCACCGCAAGCAGTACCGCCCGCAACTCCACGCTCGCTACCGCTCGCTCTGCCCCCCTCTCCCTTCGCCGCTACGCGTCTCGTCCCTCTCCCCCTAAAGGGGGCGAGGGAGGCGCAGGCTGCGCCGTTGGGTGGTTTGGACAAGATGTCAGTGCACTGAAGCATATAGTAAGACCAATCCGCGCTTGAGATCGATGCACCGCCTAGCAATCACCTCCGATCCAAGAGATTTCACTTTACCCGAAGCAGAATCATCGTACTTGAGCGCGCCTGACGATTTCGAATAAGCCAAAACCCAGTGCCCCGGCTTACGCAAATTCAAGATTGCTACCCCCCGGCCCTTCAACACTTCAACCAGATTGCGTACATCCGAGATTTTTTCTTCTTTGATGAAGGCAGCCAAAGTTATAATTTTTATATCCTTACGATGCTTGGTCGCGACGGCTTCGGCAGCCTTTATAAGTTGACCTTGCCAAAAGCCCGCTAACAAATTTTGCACAGTTAGCTTTTTGTCATTCTCGATAGCTTTGAGAGCAGTTTTCAGAAATTTCTTCGCCAATTTATTACTATTGCCAGCTTTCATCTTTTCGAGCCGAGAGAAAAAGTTCACGATTGAGTAAATTCCGCATAAACCGTCGTAAGATCCCTGCCGGGCAATTTTGAATTTACTGCCGGTGTTCATCCCATCATCCCCGCGAACCGTTCGAACAGATAGTGACTATCCATCGGCCCCGGACTTGCCTCCGGGTGATATTGAACGCTGAACGCCGGTGCATCCACCAGTTCAAACCCACAATTACTGCCGTCAAACAGGCTGACATGCGTCGCGCGCGCATTCGCGGGTAGCGTCTCCACGTCCACCGCGAAGCCGTGGTTCATGCTGGTGATTTCGACTGCGCCGTCGCTCAACCGTTTGACCGGGTGGTTTGCGCCCCTGTGGCCCTGGTGCATTTTGAGCGTTTTCGCGCCCGCCGCCAGCCCGAGCATCTGGTGGCCGAGGCAGATGCCGAACAGCGGCTTTTTCGTTGCGAGCCACTGCTGGATCACAGGGACGGCATATGCGCCCGTCGCTGCAGGATCGCCAGGGCCGTTGGAGAGGAACAGACCGTCGGGCGCGTGCGCCATGATGTCGTCAAAGCTCGCCTTGGCATTGACCACGGTGACTTCGCAACCAACATCGACAAGATTGCGCAAGATATTCTGTTTGATGCCATAATCGATGACAACGACGCGCTTCTTCCCCCTCTCCCCTTGAGGGGAGAGGGTTGGGAGAGGGGGCTGTAACAGGCGCTTCGATCGCCGAAATGGG
>JAYVVW010000159.1:0-14439 GCA_043786595.1 Sphingomonadales bacterium
GTAAAACGACTCTTCTTCACGGTATGCTCCTTCCCAATCAGGATCTCATTACCGGAAAACTCTCATTGAAAATGGAGGAAGAAATCGGGAGGACGTCAAAACTTCCATACGCGATGGACAAGCGGAACCTGAAGGGCTGACAATACGCGCGTTGCTGGCTGCTTGTGGCAGTGACACCGTGTCACTGCGTGATGCGGCACTGATCTCGCTTGCCTATGATGCTGGGCTCCGAGTGTCAGAGTTGGTGGCGCTACGCGTGGCCGACCTTCGCCAAGTCAGTGATGGCAGCGGACGCCTGACGATCGCGTTCTCTAAAACTGACCAAGACGGGGAAGGGGCCTTAGCTTGGTTGTCGTCTGAGACGATGCAGCGCCTATCGGCTTGGCTGCTCGCGAGCCGTATCGCTGACGCCCGAGTTCTTAAGCAGCTTGCGCATCAATCGCAGTGCGGCCCGCGTGTTTCTTCGCTTTTGCCGCAGCATGTCGAGGACTTCACCTTCGTCATCGACAGCGCGCCAAAGATACATTCGTGTCCCGCGAATGCGGACAACCATTTCATCGAGATGCCAACGCGGCGATGGGTTCGATCTTGCGCTGCGAAGCGTCCGCGCGAAGCCAGCGCCAAACGTGAGCATCCAGCAGCGGATCGTTTCGTAACTGACTTCGATGCCACGCTCAGCGAGCAAATCCTCGACATCCCGGAAGCTCATCGGAAAGCGGAAATAGAGCCAGATCGCATGAGCAATCACGCTCGCTGGAAAGCGGTGACGGTCGTCACTGATCGGTTTCATCGCGGCAGAGTTACCTTCTCGTCGTACGGCCGTCGAGACCTAAAATCTGAGGCGACGGTTAACCTGACAACACCGATTTGAGCTAGCCAACCCGGCGCAAATATGGTCAGGTACGCCAGAGACGGGAGTCCGGCAACCAAAGCTCAGGCCGAACCACGCCAAAAGGGAGGAATATATGGACAGCCAGAAAAGCCAATGGCGCGGCATCGCATTTCTGCTTGCCGCGACGGCGACGACACCCGCACAGGCGCAAGACGCGAAGAACGACGCCGCAGGTCCGTTCGACGTGGAACTTACCCTGACCGGCGTGAGCGACTACCGCTTCCGTGGCATCTCGCTCAGCGACAAGGATCCTGCTTTTCAGCCGCAGATTGCGGTTACGCACGAATCCGGCTTTTACGGACGCGTATGGGCGTCAAACATCGCGCCCAATCCGGGTGCGAACCTTGAAGTTGATCTGGTTGGCGGCTGGGCCAAGGAGCTTGGCAATGTTTCGGTTGATATAGGGGCCACCTATTATCTCTACCCCGGTTTTGGCAGCGCCAATTATGTCGAAATCATCGGCGTGGCCAGCACAGGTGTTGGGCCGGGCACGATCGGAGTCACGGTCGGCTATGCTCCAAAGCAAAATCATATCGGCGGACAGGACAATGTTTACGGCGCGATCAACGGTAGTCTGCCGATCAAAGGCACCCCGCTGACCCTGACGGGTTCGTTCGGGATAGAAGATGGCGCGTTTGGCAACAAAAAGAAGGACTGGTCAGCCGGTATCACTGCCGATGTGAAGGGGTTCGCGCTGGGCGTCGCCTATGTCGATACCGCGCGTACAGGTGGCGATCCTCTGGGCAAAGCGACGGCAGTCTTTTCGGTAAGCCGCAAATTCTAAGGGAAAAGGGCGCGTTCGGCGACGGGCGCACACAGCATTATGTCTACAAAGCTGGCGAACTGGATCGCCGAACATAAGGTATCAGAAGTTGAGTGCATCGTCCCTGACATGAACGGGGTGCAGCGCGGCAAGGTGCTGCCAGCGGGCAAGTTCCTCTCCGGCGTGAAGGACGGCACGTTGCGCATACCAGGCAGCGTCTTCTCCGTCACGATCAATGGCGAATATCCCGACGATATCGGCCATATCGTGCCCGTTTTTGATCCCGATCAGATCATGGTGCCAGATGTGGATACAATCTGTGAAGCGCCGGGTTTCAAGACGCCCACCGCTTATGTGATCGCCGACGCCTTTGATCGTCACGGTGCACCGGTCGAAATTGCCCCGCGAATGATTCTGAAAAAAGTGCTGCGGCTGTTCAATGAGCGCGGATGGCGGCCGGTGATCGCACCTGAGGTGGAATTCTATCTCGTCTCGCGCAACACCGATCCGGATTTTCCTTTGGTACCGCCAGCGGGCAAATCCGGTCGCCCCGAAACCGCAAGCCAGCCTTACGGGCTAGAGGCGCTCAACGAATTCGAAGAGATCATCGACCATATCTATGATCACTGCGAAAAGGCGGGGCTGAACATCGACACGATGATCCATGAATCCGGCGCGGCTCAGCTGGAGGTCAATTTCCTCCACGGAGATGCTCTGCGCCTCGCCGATGAGGTGCTGCTCTTCAAGCGGATCGTGCGGCAGGTCGCGCTGGAACACGGGGTGTACGCAACCTTCCTTGCCAAGCCGATGAGCGATCAGCCAGGCAGCGCGATGCACATCCACCAGTCGGTGCTCGACGCGACAAGCGGCAAAAACATTTTCAGCATGGGCAATGGCAAGGATAGCGCGTTGTTCCGCAGCTACATCGGCGGGCTGGTTCGCCTCTTGCCCCAGGTGGCCCCTCTGTTTGCGCCCAACGTCAACAGTTTTCGCCGGATGCGGCCTGATAGCGATGCGCCGATCAACGTCCAGTGGGGCAGCGACAATCGCTCGTGCGGGCTGCGCGTGCCGGTGAGTGACGGTAAGAACCGGCGGATCGAAAACCGACTTCCAGGCGCTGATTCCAATCCGTATCTTGCCATCGCCGCCTCGCTCATCTGCGGTTATATCGGCATGGTCGAAAAAATGGTTCCGCCCAAGAGTATTGAAGGCAACGCCTATAACCGCGCCCGCACGCTGCCGCGCACGCTGGAAACCGCGCTTGACCGTTTTTCGCACTGCAAGCCGGTCAAAGCGATATTGGGTGAGGATTTTTTCGAGCTGTTCTACGCGATCAAGGAATGCGAACTGTTCAACTATCAGTCGGTGATCAGTTCGTGGGAACGAGAACATCTGCTCCTGCGGGTTTAATGAAGGATCCGCTTGCCAACAGCTATTATGCGGCGACAGCCAACCTGTGGGAGAGGCCGACGGCGGTTGAACTAGCCCGCCGCTATGATGTTGCCGTCATCGGCGGTGGCTTTACCGGCCTTTCTGCTGCGCTGTCCTGCGCAGAAAAGGGTTTTTCGGTCATATTGCTGGAGGCGCAGACCATCGGTTATGGCGCGTCGGGCCGCAATGGGGGACAGTTGATCCCCGGCTTGCGCTGGTCGATGCGCGAAGTTGACACTGCTTTTGGACGGGAACGGGCAAGTGCAATCTTCGACCTCGCCTGGAGCGCGGTCGACCGGGTCAATCGCCGCATCACCCGCCACAACATCGCCTGCGACCTTAAATCCGGGCATCTGGAAGCAGCCTTCAAACCCGCGCACTTTGGCGAGATGCAGCGGGACGCCGATTTCCTTTCGGCACAGTTCGGCTGGGACTCCATAGATGTCATCGCGCCCAAGGATATGAGCAGGCACATAAGCGGCGGTGGCTATCACGGCGGCGTTTTTGACCGGCGCGGCGGGCACTTTCACCCGCTCAACTATGCACTTGGTCTGGCGACGGCGGCGGCGGCGGCGGGTGTGACAATCGTCGAGAATTGCCCGGTCGAGCGAATTTCGGACGGTGCACGCGTCGGGGTTTCCGCCAACGGGGCGGGCGTGACGGCAGATCACGCCATTGTCGCGACGGATAGCTGGATGCATCACCTGCTCCCCGATCAGGGGCGCTACACCGTGCCGATCATGAACTATAATATCGCAACCGCCCCTCTGGGAGTCCGTGCCGATGCGTTGCTTCCATCCGATGCGGCTGTTGCGGATAGCCGTTTTGTTCTCAACTATTTTCGTCTGTCGGCGGACAAGCGGATGATCTTTGGTGGGGGTGAAAAATATGTGCAGTCGCCACTCGCCGATATCGCCGCATTTGTCCGCAATCATATGGCGAAGGTTTTTCCCGCGCTTGCAGAAACACCAATCGACTTTGCCTGGGGCGGCGCAGTGGGCGTGACGATGAACCGCCTGCCCCAACTTGGCCGCACCGGAAACATTTTCTACGCCCACGGCTTTTCGGGGCACGGCGCGCTTATCACAACGCTCGCGGGCGAGTTGATTGCCGATGCCCTAAGCGGTGCAGCCAGTGGCTTTGATGTTTTCGAGGCCCTTCCCCATCGTCCATTCCCGGGCGGAAAATGGCTGAAAACGCCACTCGCGACGCTCGGCCTATTCTGGTACGCGCTGCGCGATCGGTTGTGACGGGTAATTTCGTGCCAATGGTTGACCGTCTCGCGCCAAGGCTTGATAGCGTGCTTCATCGGATCAGCGGAAACCTAAAATGACCATCACCTCATCCCACCAGATTGCAACACTCGCCGAAGCAGAAGCATTTTTTGCCAAACACCCGCACGTGGATGCGGTGGATATCATCTTCACAAACATGTGCGGCGTCCCGCGGGGCAAGCGGCTGCGGCGGCATGAAGTGCTGGGGGTTTACAAGGGCGGGCGGTTCTTGCCTGGGTCGGCAACTGTCATCGATATCACCGGACGCGATACCGAAGAGACAGGTCTGGTGTGGGAAGACGGCGATGCAGACCGCCAGATCTGGCCCATACCTGATACACTGTCTCTCACCCACTGGGCAGGCCCCAACGCAGCGCAGTTCCTGACCGGCTTTTATGATCTCGATGGGACACCAAATGATCTTGACCCGCGTCATGTGTTGGGGCGCGTGATCGACCAAATGGCCGGGCTTGGCTATACGCCCGACGTTGCCGTTGAACTCGAATTCTACCTTATGGACGCCAAGCGGGGCCGGGATGGCAGACCTCGTCCGGCGCGCACCCCGGCTTCGGGTGCCACGCCCCATGACATTCAGGTTTATGGTCTTCAGGAAATGGAAGACTTCCGTCCCTTTTTCGACGAACTCTATGCCTGCGCCGATGCCCAGGGGCTGCCACTGGAAGCCGCGATTTCGGAATATGCGGCAGGCCAGTTTGAAATGACACTGGCCCATAAGGCTGATGCACTGCGCGCGTGCGACGATGCGATCTTGCACAAGCGAATGGTAAAGGCTGTTGCCAACAAGCACGGGATGGAGGCCACGTTTATGGCCAAACCCTTCGCCGAAAGCGCTGGCAACGGAATGCACCTTCATGCCTCGCTTCTCGATGAAACTGGCAACAATGCCTTTGCCAGCGAAGACCCTGAAGGGACGCCGCTTCTGCGCCAAGCTGTGGCGGGCATGCAGTCAACAATGGCGGATGCCTTTTTGATCTTTGCACCCAACGCCAACAGCTACCGGCGGTTCAAGGCGAACAGCTATGCGCCTGTTGCGCCGACATGGGGAGTGAACAACCGCACCGTCAGCTTTCGCGTCACCGCAGGGCCTGCGTCGACGCGCCATCTGGAACACCGGATTGGTGGCGCGGATGCCAATCCTTATCTCGCGATGGCGGCGATGCTTGCAGGCATGTGCCACGGGATTGAAAACCGCCTTGATCCCGGGCCGCCCGTTGTCGGCAACGGCTATGAAGCACAAAGCGATGCGCCGGGGATGCCCGGCAACTGGAACGCGGCAATCGAATGTTTCGCATCATCCCCAATCATGAAAGACCATCTCGGCGCACGTTTTGTCGAGATGTTCAGCATCGTCAAACGCACTGAACTTGAACGGTTTAACGCTGCTGTACCTGATCTGGATTATGCTTGGTATCTCCGCACTGCCTGAGAGCCTGATTGAAAAGTCCAAAAAGGGACTTTTCGGAAGAGCCGCACCAGCCCGCACCCCCACCCGACCTCCCAATTCAGGTTACGCTCGTTGGGAGGTCGGGTGGGGGTGCGGGCTGGTGCGGAATTTTTGAATCAGGCTCTGACATTTATGAAAATCCCGTGCTTCTGCAATTTTTTGCTTTGCGCCAGAAGAATTTCAGTCCAGCATCGCACTTGAGGAATCGCAAATGAGGGGAGCCGTCGATGGAAACGCGCCACTATGCCGCTAGTGAATTCAAATCCATGCTGGCGGATCGCCGCTCGCTGCTGAAGAATATGGGGGCTGCGGCCATCGGCGTCAGCTTTGCGGGGCTCGCTGCGTGCGGCAAAACCGGCGGAACGGCCAGCAAGACGGCGGCCAAAATTGCCCCGACGGGGGAAGAAGCAAAGCTCAATTTCTATAATTGGGATACGTATATCGGCGAAACCACGCTTGACGATTTCAAGGGCGCAAGCGGCATCGACGTGAACATGAGCCTGTTCGCGAACAACGACGAACTTTTTGCCAAGCTGCGCGCAGGCAACCCCGGCTTTGATGTGATCGTGCCATCGAATGATTTTGTCGAACGAATGGTGCAGGCAGACATGATCGTGCCGCTTGATCATGCGCTTATCCCCAACATGAAGAATATAGACCCGTCATTCATCGACGTTCCCTATGATCCGGGCCGCAAATTCTCGATGCCATATACTTGGCTGGTATTGGGGATTGGCTATCGCAAGTCGGCGGTAAAGGTGGTGCCGGATAGCTGGAAAGCGATCTTTGATTCGGATCAGTATAAGGGCCGGATCGCGGTTCTTTCCGAAGCAGGGGACATGTTTCGGCTCCACGGTAAATATCTAGGCAAGTCGCTGAACGCTCTAACGCCAGCAGATATCAAAACGATTGAGGCGATGATGATCAAGCAAAAGCCGTTCATCAAGGCATATCATGAAGATAATGGCCAGGATCTGCTTGCCAAAGGCGAGGTCGATCTGGTGCTGGAATATAATGGCGATATTGCCCAGAAAATGGTCGAGGATGATGACCTTGCCTTTGTGGTGCCGGTGGAAGGCAGCGAGTTCACCTCTGACACACTGTGCATTCCCAAAGGCGCGCCAAGTCCAAAAAATGCGCATGCCTTTATTAACTTCCTGCTCGATCCTGAGGTAGGCAAAGGGATCACCAGCACCATCAAATATCCCACGCCGAACGCCGCCGCCAAGTCGCTGATGGGCGATGATTACAAGAACAACACCACAATATATCCGCCTCAGGATCGGTTAGCCAAATGCGAATATGCCAAGTTTCGCGCTGATGTTCAGCCGCTTTATGAGGAAGCCTTCACCCGGGTGCGGGCGGCATAGAGGCGACACAGGTGCAGCAATGGAACCAGCAGCGCGGCAACTTCTTCGCCATCGCTTCGGCCCCCGTGCTCTGGCTCATCATCTTTTTCGTCATACCGCTGGCCATTGTCTGGGCCTATAGCTTTGGCCGCAATGTCGGGCTGACCGAGATCGATATCAGCGGTACGTTTGCCAATTATGCGCGCGCAATCGAGCCGCTTTATCTCGAAATCTTCCTCAAGTCCGTCGCCGTCGCGGCTTTGACCACGCTGATCTGTCTGGTGGTTGGCTTCCCCATCGCGATGGCCATTGCCTTTGCCAGCGCGCAGTGGAAGCCTTGGCTGCTGTTGCTCGTCATGCTGCCTTTCTGGACCAATCTGCTGATCCGCACCTATGCCTTGCTCTCGCTGCTCGGCACGCGCGGGGTTGCCAATCAGGCGTTCGGGTGGGTCTGGAACCTTACGGGTACGCTTGGGCCTTATCAGCCGCTCCCCCTGCTCTACAACAATTTCGCAGTGATCTTCGGCTTGGTGTACGTCCATCTCCCCTTCATGGTACTGCCGCTCTACGCCGCCTTAGACCGCCTCGACAAGTCGCTGATCGAAGCGAGCTTGGATCTTGGGGCGGGGCACTGGACCACGATCAACCGAATTGTCGCGCCGCTTGCCGCACCCGGAATTATCTCGGGCCTGATCATCACCTTTGTTCCGGCACTCGGGTCGTACCTGACGCCCGATTTGATGGGCGGGACAGATAGTCAGATGATCGCCAATGTCATTGAACGCCAGTTCAAGCGCGCTAATGACTGGCCGTTCGGTGCCGCGCTCTCCTTTCTACTGATGTACGCGACCTTCATACTCATCGCGCTCCAGACATTGCGAAACCGGAAGCTGGAGGCGGGGAAATGAACCCTTTCTCGCGCCAACCGATCGCACCACTCGAATATACCAAACGGCTGTGGATGCGCAGCTGGATCGCCGCAGTGGCTTTTTTCCTTTACGCGCCGCTGCTGGTGCTGATTGCCTTCAGTTTCAACGACAGCAAGGCAAATGTCGTCTGGAAGGGGTTTACCTTCAAATATTACGGCAAGATGTTCAGGAATTCGGGATTGATGGAGGCGCTGGGCAATTCGCTGACGATAGCCCTGCTCGCCACCATTGTCAGCCTGGTTCTGGGAGCTCTGACCGCAGTGCTGCTTTGGCGTTTTCGTTTCCCGTTCAAGCCAGTACTGGAGGGCACGATGGCGTTACCCATTGTCGTGCCGGAAATTTGCATGGGTGTTGCGATGCTGGTCTTTTTTGCCTGGATCAAATGGCCGACAGACCTGGCTTGGCCGCTGAGTCTGAGTGCAATCACAATTGCGCATATCACCTTTTGCTTTCCCTTTGTGACGATGGTTGTCCGCGCCCGGCTCGCCAATTTTAACCGCGAAGAGGAGCAGGCAGCGAAAGACCTGGGCGCAACCGAATGGCAGGCCTTCCGTGACGTTCTGCTCCCGCATATGAAGCCCGGGCTGATTGCGGGTGCGCTGCTTGCCTTTACGATGAGCCTTGATGATTTCGTCATCACCTTCTTCACAAGCGGTCCGAATACGATCACCTTCCCGGTCAAAGTCTATTCGATGGTGCGCTTCTCCGTCACGCCAGAAGTCAATGCCGTTTCGGCCCTGCTGATCCTGATGACAATCATACTCACAACCATTGCGCTCAAATTGCAGGACATTTCGAGCTAGGCCGGAGCCCACGCATGACCCAACCAATCATCCAGGTGCGCGGCGTGACCAAACGCTTCGGCAATCTTGCCGCCGTCGACAATGTCTCGCTGGACATCATGCCGGGTGAATTTTTCGTGCTGCTTGGGCCTTCGGGATGCGGCAAGACCACGTTACTGAGAATGATCGCCGGATTTGAACTGCCGACGGAAGGGCAAATCCTGATCGACGGACAAGATATGGCGGGGGTTCCGCCCAACAAGCGTCCCGTCAACATGGTCTTCCAGTCTTACGCCGTGTTCCCCCATATGAGCGTGACCAAAAATATTGGTTACGGCCTCAAGATTGCGGGCGTGGGCAAGGATGAAATCAGGCAACGGGTGGAAGAATCGCTGCAATTGGTTAAGCTGGAAGGGTTGAGCCAAAGGATGCCCGATCAGCTTTCGGGGGGGCAGCGGCAGCGGGTAGCACTCGCACGGAGTCTCGTGATGCGGCCCAAGGTGCTGCTACTTGATGAGCCGCTTTCGGCGCTTGATGCCAAGCTGCGTGCGCAGATGCAATTTGAATTGGCTGAACTTCAAGACAAAGTCGGCATCACATTTGTCACCGTCACGCACGATCAGGATGAGGCGCTGTCGATGGCGGGGCGGATTGCCGTCGTCAACAAGGGCCAGATTGCCCAGCTGGCGGCGCCGTCTGATCTGTATGAATTCCCTGCGAACCGCTTTGTCGCCGATTTTGTCGGGTCGGTGAACATCTTCGAGGGTCGGCTGACCGTTGACGAGAAAGAGCGTGCCGTGGTCGACTGTCCTGATGTCGGCAACGTCTATATGGATCACGGCGTTACGGGGCCGCATGAGGCCACCGTTTGGGTCGCACTTCGCCCGGAAAAGATTTTGCTCCACAAACCAGGGCTTGGCCACGCGATTGCCGGCGCAGGCAAGGACGCGCCCGAGGGGCATAATATCGCCCGGGGGACGATCAGGGGGATGAGCTATCTCGGCGATTGTACTCTGTTTGAAATCGAGCTGGAACGCGGCCGTATGATCCGCGTGTCCCGCAGCAACGTCACGCGTTCAGACCGGCAGGATTTCACTTGGGACGACAAAGTATCAATGCACTGGCACCCTGATAGCCCAGTCGTCCTGCAGGCTTGAGCCTTACCCCATCGCTCGCAATACAGGCTCCGCCTCGTCGAGCGATTTGCGGATGATCCGGACGATCTCATCAATCTCCGCGTGAGTGATAATGAGCGGGGGGCAGGTGACGATTGTATCGCGGATGGCGCGTGCCATTAAGCCATTGGCGATGCAGAGATCGCGCACGACCGGGCCTGCGTTGCCCTCTGCGCCGCCAAATCTAGCACCGCTGGCCTTGTCAGCAACGATTTCGACGCCGCCGATCAGGCCGACCGAGCGCGCTTCACCAACGAGCAGATGATCCTCCAGCGATTTGAGCGCCTTCGCCAGATAGGGGCCGGTATCATCCCTGACCCGCTCTACAAGTCGTTCGCGCTGGATGATTTCGATATTGCGCAACGCCACAGCGGCGCAGACGGGATGGCCCGAATAGGTAAAACCGTGGATGAAATCACCGCCGGTCTTGAGCACGTCAACGATGGCCTTGGAAACGGCGACGGCGGAAATCGGCATATATCCCGACGAAAGCCCCTTGGCCATCGCGATCATGTCCGGCTTTACGCCGACGGTTTCATGGCCCCACATGTTGCCTGTTCGGCCAAAGCCGCAGATCACTTCATCGCAGATCAGCAATATGCCGTATTTGCGGCAGATCGCCTCAACCGCTGGCCAGTAATTTGCGGGCGGAATGATGACCCCGCCAGCGCCTTGCACCGGCTCGCCGATAAAAGCCGCCACATTTTCCGGCCCCATTTCAAGGATGCGCTCTTCTATCGCCCGCGCGCAGAGCAGGCCGAAGGCGTCCTTATCCATATCGCGGCCTTCACCGAACCAGTACGGCTGACGGACATGCTCGACGCCGGGGATCGGCAAATCACCCTGTTCATGCATATATTTCATCCCGCCAAGGCTGACGCCGGCGACGGTTGATCCGTGATAGGCATTCCAGCGGCTAATGAAGACGGTGCGATTGGGTTCGCCTTTGGTTTTCCAATAATGGCGCACCATGCGGAACATCGTGTCATTGGCCTCCGATCCTGATGTGTTGAAGAATATGTGCGGCAGGCGGAAATCGGTGAGGCTCGCAATCTTCTCCGCGAGCATGACGGCAGGCGGCGTCACGGTTTTGAAAAATGTGTTGTAAAAGGGCAGCTCGCGCATCTGCTCCGCCGCGACATCGGCAAGCTCAGTGCGGCCATAGCCGATATTGACGCACCACAGGCCGGCCATCCCATCAAGGATGCGGTTGCCATCGCCATCATGGATGTAGCATCCATCGGCATGAGTGATGATGCGGCTGCCGCCCATATCCTCGATCAACTGATAATCCTGTTGGGCGGGCAAATGGTGGGCCACATCAAGGCGGCGAAGTTCGGCAATGTCGTAATTGCGGGGCATGTCTTTCTCTCCTGAAAATGGTGGTGCGTGATCGATCAGCGCCACCTTCAGGGAGAGAAGCCAAGCCTCGCAAGATAGCGGTTAAAGCGGGCGATGACATTGCTCATATCGGGGCACCCCTTAGCGCCTTTCCGAGCAGTCCGAAATAGGTCTGGCTGTCGGGATTCTTTTCGGTCTGCCATTCGGGATGCCACTGGACAGCGAGAATCTGCGCGCCCGAGAGCGAGGCGGAGAATGCCTCGATCAGTCCGTCTTCGGCCTCTGCCTCCACCGTCAAGTCAGGCGCGAGCATATCAACCCCCTGATAATGAACCGAATTTACTTCGAGCGCTTGTCGGTGATAGGCGGCGGCGAGCCGGCCGCCCTTAGCCAGGGAGACATGATGGAAATGATCAAACATCGCGTCGAATCCAGTGCCGGCCGCCGCATGGTGAGCCAGCATTTCGGGGTTGGTGGCGGTATCCCGGCGCAGCGTGCCGCCAAGCGCGACGTTGATTTCCTGGAAACCCCGGCAAATCCCGAACACCGGTCGCGACCGTTCGATCATCGCCTCAATCATCCCGAGCGCAAGTTCATCGCGACCCGGATCGAACGGGCCGTCACCGCCTGTACCGCCATAACGTTCCGAAGCGATGTTGGAAGGCGTTCCTGTCAGGAGCACCCCGTCAAGCCGGGACGCTACCTCTTGCGCACTCATCAGATCGGGTAGCGACGGGATTAGCAGCGCCGCAACATCGGCATAGCTCATCGCGGCACGGACATAGCGCGCCATCACGGCCTGAGCAGGTTCGCTGCCAACCTGCCGGTTACAGCAGATGATGCCAAGAACCGGGCGCGCGCTCATGTCAGTTCAAGGGCCATGAACACACTATAGGGCTAAGTCACATAATCGCCAAGTGGCGGCCATCGGTCTTGTCGTTCCGGTCAGGTTAACTCGCCCTGCGCGTGCCTGAAAGGTTTCACCGAGGACATTCAAATATCGAGAATAATGTTCGCTATTTAAGCGTTGATACAGGCGACGCGATCACCCTTGCATAACGTACGGAAATTTGAGCGTGACGGCTTCTCGCGGCAACGGCGGGGGCCTCCCGTAATTTGATGAATGGAGGGCAGCTATTATGTGCGTGGTCAGACCAGCTGAACGACCGCAATGTTAGCGGACGCAACCTTTGTATAGTTGATGCAGAAAACGGCGACTTATCATCTTTTGAAAATTGCAGGCAGCCTGACCGGAATGGCGCAAATGTTGTCGATCATTAGATGACGTCCGGTCGGTATTTGAACTGTTTATCAAAGGCTCTGACGACAGGTTAAGGCGTCTTGTCACCAACTGCGAAATTCGCCAAGTTGTCTCGTGGTCGAAATCGTTTACCAATCTGCGCACAGCGCTTCCGCCTCTTTGCGCGTGCCGATGTCGCGGCGATCGATGGTTATCGCAGCCCTTTCGACAATTGTTGAATGGTATGATTTCACACTTTACCTCTATTTTTCGACTGTGTTGGCTCGCGTGTTCTTCGGAACTGGCGCACAATCGATGACTGAAATACTCGGCGGCTTTGCTGTCGCTTACCTGATGCGGCCAGTCGGAGCGCTGGTTTTTGGTCATTTTGGTGACCGGCTGGGCCGTCGGGTAACGATGCTGGGTTCGATGGCTTTGATGACCGTAGCAATGCTCGCAACCGCTATGCTGCCGACTTATGCCCAGATTGGCCCGCTTGCCGGCGTGCTGCTGATCGCGCTGCGCTGTTTGATGTCGTTTTCGGTTGGCGGCGAATATACTGGCGTCGTCGCTTACTTGCTGGAAGGTGCCAAGGACAGTCGGCGCGGATTGATCACCAGCTGCGCATCGGCGGCAAGCGAGGTCGGCGCGCTGCTGGCGGCCGGTGCAGCGGCGCTGACCGTTTGGGCTGTGCCCGAAGACTTGCTTGTATTGTGGGGATGGCGCCTGCCCTTCCTGTTCGGCGCAGCGCTTGCCGGCTTGGTACTGATAACCCGCGCAACGCTCGAAGAAACGCCGGAATTCCTCCGTCAGCGCGATGCCGGCACGGTTCCGGAAAAACCGATCCGGCAGACGCTGAAGCGACACCGTAGCGCTATTGCACGCGGCTTTGCGATCTCTGCGCTGGGTTCAATCACCTATTATGTCGGCATTACATATGTACCGGCGTTCCTCGATGTCACTGGCACCATGCCCGAGACGCGCGCGCTGTCGATGTCGACCCTTTCAGCTCTGACGGTTATCCTGGTAACGCCCCTAATAGGGCTTGCGTCCGACCGTTATGGTCGTCGCCCGATGCTGCTGTTGCTGGCACTTGGCGGCATACTGCTGCCAACGGGCATGTTTTCGGTAATGGCTGGCGGTGGAGCTGCGACTTGGGCTGCTGCAATTGTCATGGCTGCACTCGGCGGCGCAGTTAGCGCAGTCGGCGCAGTCACGACTGCCGAGCAATTCCCCGGCGAGGGTAGGCTCAGCGGGCTTGCATTGGGCGCGACAACTGCCACCGCCATATTCGGTGGTTTCACGCCTTTGATTGCACATCTGTTGGTGACGAACAGCGAATGGGCGGCTGCACCCGGCGCAATGATAGCATTTGTCGCATTATGTGTGATCATAGTGTTTTGGCGTATGCCTGAGACCGCGCCAGCGTGCGGCAGACCTTAAGGTAATTTCGCTCGCGGCAAAGTTTGTGAAGAAAGGATGCTTGATCTTTGTGAGCCGGTGCTCGATCCCGTTCTCGTCGCAGCGCATGTTGAGCATGTGGGTCATGTAGGTGGCCGTCGGGCCATTGGCCCTTCGACTGCCTGCCTGCGGCAGTCGCTCAGGACAGGATTGTCCGTTAGCACGGTGTGGATTTGTAGGGAACGGCTTTGATCAGGGCGACTAGGAAGGCTGAGGCTGTCACCCGGTTTGCCTTGCTCACGAGCTGCACGAAGCCTGTCCTTGCATATTGATCTTGGCATTCAGTTCAACCTCTGTTGAGTTGATGCCAGTGTGCCCGGGGTCATGACCCCGGGCA
>JAYVVW010000160.1:0-2360 GCA_043786595.1 Sphingomonadales bacterium
CGCGAGACGGTCGGTGCCACCGTCTGCGGCGGCCATTTCGGCTAGTTCGAAATCAAGTCCGTTGGCGGACTGCATCCGCATGACAATGCCCGATGTTGCAGGCGGTTGCCATGACCAATGTGTAATATTGCCGGGCACCATCACGCTCCTGCCTTCGGGTTAAATCCTGATACCCAGCGTCCGCAGCGCGGCGAGTGTATTGTCAAAGCGGGCGTCGCCGCTGCCACTGACGACTGCATAGTCAAGCTGCCTGCGATCAAGCTCGGCGCGTGACAAGGCAAAGAAACGTGCGCGGTCGTCTTGTCCACCATAAACGCGCAGCCCATCATCGACCCAAGGCAAATCGATGTCGGGCAAAAGATAGACGTCCGCCACCCCTGAAAACGCATCGAACCACGGGTCACGCGTGCCAAACATCATGTCGGCCCAAACCGCCGTCATCAGCGGATCGGTATCGAGGACGAGCAGTCCATTTGAACGAACGCGCGCCGCGCGCGTCATCATATCATGCGTTTGGGCAATTTCGACAAGCTGCGCCATCGAAAGGTTCGTCCCGTGGTCAACGCAATAGGCGCGGCCATATTCGGGCACGAACTCGCAGCCGATATGCGCGGCCAGCATCGTCGCGAGCGTTGATTTTCCGCTACTCTCAGGGCCGTGAAAACAGATCGTCGTCATGCCCGTGCCGCCTTCCCAGCTATTCAATCCAATCACGGCGAGGATCAGCAACAAAATATAAAGCCCCGCGGTCAGATACAGATGCTTATAGGTGTAGAGGCCGATCGAGATGACGTTGACGACAATCCACCAGTGCCAGCTTTCGACTTTGCGGCGGATCATCAAAATCTGCGCAGCGACGCTCAGCATTGCGACCGCCGCATCAAGATAGGGGACGCTGCCATCGGTCAGTTGGTGCATCACTGTGCCCCAGGCAAGAACCGCAGCAAGCGACCCGATAATCCACAATGTTCGATCCTCAGGCGACATTTCACTGACGATGATTTCGCCATCTTCGGCCTCATGCCGATACCAAGCCGCCCAACCAAGCAGATTGACGACGAAAAAGAAGACCTGCAGTCCCGCGTCGCTGTACAATTTGGTTTGCCAGAAAATCAGCGCGTAAAGCGAGACCATCACCAGCGCGAGCGGATAATTCCAGACACTCCGCCTTATGATAAGCAGCATATTGGCGATCCCGAAAAAGACCGCCGTGATTTCAAGTGAAGACATTTTCGCGCCTTATCGCAACTGCGCCATTCCTCCAGCATCAATGTTGATCTTCTGCCCTGAGACATATGTGTTGGCGGCGCTGACGAGCCAGATGACCGCGCCCGCCACATCGTCTGGAGTGGATACACGCCCGAACGGGAATTTCGCGTCAAGCTCATGGATGTCACTCACCCCCGCGATCGCCTTCGCCAGCCGCGATCCCATGTCGGACACAGTCAGGCTCGGCGCGACAATATTGACGCGGACGCCGTTCGGCTGCTCTTCCTTTGCCAGCGTGAGCGCGAGCGATTCAACCGCAGCCTTGGCCATATTATAGGGCGCGCCGTTCGCCGAATGGGTCAGCGTTGCGACGCTTGAAATCATGATGATATCGGATCGCTCGTTCTCGCGCAGATGCGGCAGTGCAAGTTTTGACAGGCTGTGCGGGGCAAAAGCGTGGACGGCCATGACGCGCTCAAGCTCTGCGCGTTCGGTTTTGGCGACGCTCTGGCCGCGGCTCGCAATTCCCGCATTGTTGATCAGGATCGAAAGCCCGCCAAAATCGCGCGCGACGGCGTCGACCATTTCGGCACATGCGGCTTCATCCTCCACCGAACATTGGTAGGCCTGCGCCTTGCGGCCAAGCGCGCGTATTTGCGTCACAACGTCTTCTGCCTCAACCGACGCCGATCGGTAGTTGACCGCAACATCAGCGCCCGCCTGCGCCAACGCCAAGGCGATACCCCTACCAATCCCGCGAGAACCGCCGGTGACAAGTGCTGTGCGACGAGCAAGGGAAAGAGGCATTGATCATTTTCCTGTGAAAGAGTGAATTGAATATGAAGTCAGTTGTGGTTCAGCTTGCGGTGGCTTAAATGTCTTAAACCTTTCCATTGCAGTTCTAACGCCCTCGCTCGATATGTGCTTTAACCGGTGTTGCAGTCGAACAAATCTTGAACGGTTGAATCTTCCACATCATCCCTCGCTAATGACAAATGGCGCTACGGTGGTTAACTCAAAGACATTCGGCAGGCAGAAGGATTTTCAAATGCCAATCCGTTCAGATTCCCTGAAATTTCTTTATGACGTGATTTCAGCATCCTACAAAGAGCAAAATGACCTTGACGAGTCAGTCTGGCGCTCAATGCCAT
>JAYVVW010000161.1:0-6929 GCA_043786595.1 Sphingomonadales bacterium
GCTGAATAGGGGTTGAATGATTTAGACCCGAAACCGACCACATTTACACACCGTGACGGAGTCGATTTTGTTTCCTAGCAAGGCGCGAGAAGTGCGCGATGCCTCTGCATCGTAAACGACGAGCTACGCCGCTAGGACGCAAAAGCGGCCCGCCCGCCCTGCGGGTCGCCCACCGAAGCGCGCTGGAGGGCGTCACAAGGATTGCACGGGCAACAAGCCCGCGCTGCACCTTATTTCTACCCAGCACACTTCGCTGAACGATCACGGCGTGCAAATGTGGTCGGTTTCGGGTCTATTTATCCGCGACGCATGATGCGCCCGATCAATCCATGATCCGCGAGTATCTCACGCGCAGCATTGTGCCCCGGTGCGCCTGTCACCCCGCCGCCGGGATGCGATCCTGCGCCGCACATGTACAATCCTTTAAGCGGCCCGCGATAGGCGCCGTGGCCAAGCACGGGTCGCGCTGACCACAATTGGTCAATCGACATATTGCCGTGCATGATATCGCCGCCGACAAGCCCGAATGTGCGCTCAAGCCCTTTTGGCGACAGGATCATCGAACCTAGAATCGACGCGCGGAAACCTGGCGCATGTGCCTCGACAGTGTCGATGATCAAATCGCCAGCGGCACCCTCTTCATCATCCCAGTCACGACCATCCGGCAATTGCGGCGCAAATTGTTGACAAAACAGGCTCGCGACATGCTGTCCAGGCGGAGCAAGGCTATCATCAACGATTGAGGGGATCAGCATTTCGACGATCGGCTTGCGTGACCAGCCAAATGTCTTCGCGTCCGAATAGGCGCGGTCCATATAATCAAGCGTCGGCGCGATGATGATGCCCGATTGCAGGTGCGGGCCGGGGTCTGGCAAACAGGTGAATCGGGGTAGCTCTGACAATGCGACATTCATCCGGAACGTGCCGCTGCCTGCCTTGAAGCCTTTCATCCGGCGGACAAATTCGGGCGCAAGGTCGCGCGCCGCGATCAGCCGCTCATAGAGTAATTTGGGGCCGACGTTGGCGATCACAGCCTTGGCGGCAATCGCTTCGCCGCTTTCAAGCCGTACCCCGCGCGCGCGGCCCTTTTCGACCAGCACTTGGGCTACGGGGCTTTCAAGGCTGATTTCAACGCCGTGTGCGTGGCAAACCGCCGCCATCGCCTGCGTAATCGCGCCCATTCCGCCGACGACATGGCCCCATGCGCCTTTCTTGCCATTCACCTCGCCAAACACATGGTGGAGCAGCACATAGGCGCTGCCTGGCGTATCGGGTGAGGCATAATTACCGACCACCGCGTCAAAGCCAAACGCCGCCTTGACGGCTTCGCTTTCGAACCAGCCATCGAGCACTGACCGCGCGCTTTTCGTGAAGAGATCAAGCACGTCACGCTGGCGCGAAAGGCTCAGTCGCGACAGCGCCCTGCTCTGTACTGCGCCGTCGATCAGTGTTTTCAAGCCCCCGCCAACATTGGGTGGCGATCGCAGTGCCAGTTCGCGCAAGACTCCAGCGACGCTTTCAAGCATCGCGTAATAGCGCGGCAACACTTCGGCATCGCGTTGCGAAAAACGGCGGAACTCCGCCTGCGTCGCTTCAAGCCCGCCACCAAGCTTGAGATAGCCGCCATCTTCTTGTGGCAGGAAATTGGAGATCGGACGTTCGATCACGCGGTAACCGTGGTCGACAAGTCTCATGTCAGCGATCACTTTGGGCTGGAGCAGGCTGACGGTGTAACTCGCCACCGAATTGCGGAAACCAGGATGGAATTCCTCGGTCACGGCAGCCCCGCCAACGCAGTCGCGGCGTTCGACGATACGAACCTTCATTCCGGCACGCGCCAGATAGAAAGCGCACACAAGGCCGTTATGCCCTGCACCGATGATCAGCGCATCTATTGTCATGAAGTTTGATACCTGTTCACTACGGCTCCATATCCTGCATTCATTCACTGCGCTATGGTGGCCCCATGACGCAAACGCCAATGACCTACGCGCGCTATCTGGCGCTTGATCAACTGCTTGATTGCCAGCATCCGCAATCGGGCGAGGGTGATGAAATGCTGTTCATCATCATCCACCAGACCAAGGAGCTGTGGCTCAAGCAGATGATCCGCGAACTGCGCTTTGCCAAATCGCAGATACGCAGCGGCGCGGTTGTGCCCGCGTATAAGGCGCTCGCGCGCGTCAGCCGGATTCAGGCGGTCATGACGCTGTCTTGGGATGTGCTGAGTACGATGACCCCAAGCGATTACACGCGGTTTCGCCATGTGCTTGGCCCAAGCTCGGGCTTTCAATCGGATCAGTTTCGTAGCGTCGAATATCTGCTTGGCCTGAAGGACGCTGCTTTCCTGAAATTTCAGGACGATCGACCGGCAGCACAGGCAGGTTTGCGCGAGGCACTTGAGGCGCCGAGCCTGTGGGATGATAGCAATGCAGCGCTGGCCGCTGCGGGCTTTGCACTGCCGCCGCACGTCACCAGTCGCGATTGGACGACGCCTTACACGCCCGATCCAGCGGTCGAAGCTGCATGGCTGACCATCTACCGCGACCCCGACGCCTATTGGGAACTCTACCAGCTTGGCGAAAAACTGGTCGATCTTGATGACGCAATGGCGACCTGGCGGCATAAACATGTGCTGACCGTTCAGCGGATCATCGGCGGCAAGCGCGGAACCGGAGGCACCGAGGGCGTGTCATACCTACAGTCGACTATATCAAAACGCGCATTCCCCGAACTATGGTCGATCAGGACTCAGCTATGACCTACAAGCACCTGTTTTCACGCGCACTTGCTGCTGATCCGACGCGCCTTCACTTTGCCGCGCACAGCCATCATCTTTGGCCCGATGCCAGTTATGATGGCCAGATAGAGGCGTGGAATGATGCCGTCCGGCTGGCTGATCTCAAATGGGACAAGGTAATGGGATCGGCTTGGGCAGAGGCGCAGCAGCATGTCGCAGATGAACTCCACCTGCCCGACCACACGACAATCGCTTTTTCTGCCAACACGCATGATTTCCTGATCCGCATCGTTTCGGCGCTGCCAATGTGCCCGATCCGCGTGCTGGCGACCGACGGCGAGTTTCATAGTTTCCGCCGGCAGATGGCGCGCTGGATCGAAAGCGGTGACATCATCCTGCAAAGCGTTGCGGCGCGCCCGTTTGATACACTGCCAGACCGGTTTATTGCCGCAGCACGCGGTGGCGGCGCTGACCTGATCTTTGCGAGCAACATCCTGTTCAACAGCGGCGCCGCACTTGGCGGGCTTGAAGAACTCGCCGCGCTCGCCCGCCCCGAAGGGCCATGGGTGGTGATCGACGGCTATCACAGCTTCATGGCGGTCAGCACCGATCTCAGCACCGTTGCAGACCGGATATTCTACATGAGCGGCGGCTATAAATACGCGATGGCGGGTGAAGGGCTTGGCTTTCTCCACGCACCACCCGGATTTGCGCCGCGCCCTGCGATCACCGGATGGTTCGCCGAATTTGATGACCTCAAGGCTGCGCCGGGCGCCGTTGCCTATTCAGCCGACGCGCGGCGCTTCCTTGGCGCCACATTCGATTCAGGCGGGCTTTACCGGTTCAATGCGGTGCGGCGGATGCTCGTGCGTGAAGGGCTGACAACGCCGAAAATCTGCGAACATGTCATGCCATTGCAACACCATTTCATCAGGGGTGCGACTATGCCCGCCTTTGCCACCATGACGCTGCTCAATCCGCCGGGGAATGGCGAAAATGCACGCTTTCTCGCGTATCAAGGAAAGCAGGCACAGGCGCTTTACGCCGCACTCATTGAACGCAACGTAATCACCGATGTGCGCGGCGATGTGTTGCGGATCGGGTTTGCGCTTTACCATGATGCAGAAGATGTTGACCGTCTGCTCGCGATCATTTCTAATCTCGATCTTGCTTCTGTCTAAACCGGGGAATTGCCAATGTCGTTTGTGATTGATCGCCGCGCGCTGCTTGTCGCTGCCGGACTGGGCATTGGTGGGCTCATGCTTCCTGCGGGCCGATTGGCCGCACACATAATCGGCGCGGCAACGGGCTTCACGCATAATGTCGCGAGCGGAGAGCCCGCGCCTGATTCGGTACTTCTCTGGACGCGGTTCAAACCAGCAATGAGCGAGACCGCGCGCGTGACCGTCGAACTCTCCGAGACGGCTGACTTCGCCAAAATTGTCGGTGGTGGACAGATGATCACAGGGCCGTGGCGCGATTACACCGTCAAGATCACCGTTGACGGCCTGCGCTCTGGCACAACGCATTTTTACCGCTTCATCGGGCCTGACGGCTCCAAATCGCCCGTCGGACGCACCAAGACGCTACCGATCGGCGACGTCAAAAATTTCAATATCGCGATCTTTTCCTGCTCCAATCTCGGCTTTGGCTATTTTAATGCCTATGCCCATGCCGCCGCGCGAAATGACATTGATCTCGTCCTTCACCTCGGCGATTATTTTTACGAATATAAGCGCGGCGGCTATGATCAGAGCGGCAATCCGCGCGTCCTTGAAACTGTGCCCGAACATGAAATCCTCGACATTGCCGATTACCGACTGCGCTATGCCGCTTACCGTGCCGATCCCGACCTTCAGGCGATGCACCAGAATTTTGCGGTAATCCCCAATACCGATGATCATGAAGGCGCCAATGACGCGTGGGAGGGCGGCGCGCAAAACCATCAGCCAGATGAGGGCGAATGGACCAACCGCCGCAACGCCGCGATGCAGGCGTGGCATGAATGGCTGCCCGTTGGCGAACAGCCATGGAAGCGTTACGATATCGGCACGCTCGCCAGCTATCTGCGCACCGACAGCCGGATGATCGCGCGGTCTCGGCCCTGGTCGCTATCCGAAATTGTTGACGGGAAAGACGCCGCCAAAGCGTTGCCGCAATTCCGCGATGGCGCTTGGCGCGATAGCGCGGCGACGATGTTCGGCAGTGAGCAGGAAAGCTGGATCACGCACATGCTCGGCCAATCGGTGCGGAGCAAAGCAGCGTGGCAGATCGTTGGATCGGGCACCGTGATGGGCAAATCCTTGATGCCGCTTGACGCTGAAGGCTGGATCGACCCCAACGCGCCACCGCGCAACCGCGCCTATACGATGATGGGGATCGCCGCTGCCAAGGCCGATCTGCCGTTCAACCTTGATAATTGGGGCGGATATCCAGCGGCACGCGCGCGCTTCCTCCAATCGGCGCAGGCGAGCGCCAGCGATCTCATCGTCGTATCGGGCGACAGCCACAACGCTTGGGCGAATGATCTGATTGAGGGCGACAAACCCGCAGGCGTTGAATTTGGCGGCCACAGCGTCACCTCGCCGGGTTATGAAAGTGCTGTTCGCGTTGACCCGTCAATCGTCGCGCAGGCGCTCGTCAAGGCCAGCCCCGAACTGCGCTGGTGCGACACGAGCAACCGCGGCTACATGCACCTGTCGCTCACCCCCGGCAGCGCCACCAATCATTGGATATTCATGAACAGCGTGGCAAGCCGGACGCTTGGCACCAAGCCCGGCAAATCGCTGCGCGTTCGCAAGGGCCGGAACATGCTCGACGCCGCCTGACATTTGTTCTTTTATTGTTCTGAATATTCGATATTATGGCGAGGTGGCGAATCATCCTGATCTGAAATCCGGTCGCGGCGCGCCTGCGAATGCTGTCCCGACGCGGTTCAATCTGCCGACGCGGGAAATGGACGGCGATTGGCGCGATGAATGTGGTGAGATTGACGGCGCGCCACCGCCACTCAGGACAACGGTAACCGTTGAGCACGCCAAAACGATCCTCGCGCGCAACACATCGCCCGACATTCCGTTCGACCGTTCGATCAATCCCTATCGCGGGTGCGAACATGGCTGCATCTACTGCTTTGCGCGGCCGACGCACGCATTTCATGATTTGTCGCCGGGGCTTGATTTTGAAACGCGGCTGTTTGCCAAACCCAATGCCGCCGCGCTGCTCCGCGACGCGCTTTCGAAAAAATCCTATGCGCCTGCGCCGATTGCGTTCGGGACGAACACCGATCCGTATCAACCGATCGAGCGCGAATGGCTGATTACGCGCGCTTGCCTTGAGGTTTTAGCGCAAACCAATCACCCGCTGACGATCACAACCAAATCTGACCGCGTGCTTGCCGACATCGAATTACTGACAGCAATGGCGCATAAGGGCTTGGTTACCATTGCGATTTCCGTAACTTCGCTCGAAACGAAGACGTACCGCACGCTCGAACCGCGCGCGGTACACCCGCTCAAACGGTTGGCGGCGATCAAGGCGCTTTCGCAAGCGGGCATACCCGTACATCTCAGCGTTTCACCGATCATTCCGGCGATCACCGATCATGAAATCGAACACATCCTCGAACGCGGTGCTGCAGCGGGCGCGACATCGGCAAGCTACATTCCGATACGCCTGCCGCATGAGGTAGCACCGCTGTTCCGCGCATGGCTCGACGCGCATTATCCCGATCGCGCGGGCAAGGTTATGGCAATCATCCAGTCCCTGCGTGATGGCCGCGATAATGACCCGGGGTTTGGCACGCGGATGCGCGGCAGCGGCGTCTGGGCGGATTTGTTGCGAACGCGTTTTGCGATTGCTACGCGCCGCTTGGGCCTCAACCAGACACGCACCGTGCTGCGCACCGACCTGTTTCAACCACCCGAAGGCGCGCAAATGCGGCTGTTTTGAGCGGGGCAGGCTTGAGCGCAGGGCTTATCGTCTCCCGAACCCTTCGACTTCGCTCAGAATGAACTTTGGCAAAGTGGCCAAAGACGAGCGATTAGAGAGGGATGACATTTCACTGAACCACTTTCGTCACCCCGTGCTAGACACGGGTGTGGATTCACATTTGAAGTGCAACGGGTTGAGGATTTCGGCTGGTGTTAGGAAGCCGAGGCATTTTCTGGGTGTGTTGTTGTAATTTGCG
>JAYVVW010000162.1:0-3273 GCA_043786595.1 Sphingomonadales bacterium
CACGCTCACTGCGTCTGCCGCTGCGCAGGATGCACAGATCGGGCAAGTTGCTTATGGTTCATGCAAAGCAGGCGTCAACGGCCTCGTGCTGCCGATGGCGCGCGACCTGATGGACTTGGGCATCCGCGTCAATTCGATCATGCCGGGCATTTTTGCGACGCCGCCGATGCTTGCGTTGAAAGATCGCGCCCCTGCGATTTTCGATGGGCTTGCGGCGGCTGTGCCGTTCCCCAAACGGCTTGGCAAGCCTTCCGAGTTCGGATCGCTTGTTATGGAACTTATACGCAATTCCTATTTCAACGGCCAGAATTTGCGCCTTGATGGTGCGATCCGGATGCCTCCACGTTGATCAGCGCCCCGCAGAAATTCCCGCTGGCGCGCAATCCAATTGGCCCTGCGCCGATGCGGCGGGCGGGATCAATCCGGCGAACGTCGACGATCGATACGACGTGGCCCGAAGGTTATGGCAAGCGGGTGGTCATGGAGGGGCATGCGCGCGATGTTGTGACTGCCAGCGTCGGTGCGGCACCCACCGTGATTGCCGAGGATCGCTACACCTTGGTTTCTTCACCTGCGCGCGAGATATTGTCATTGGACGTTATTCCTGATCGTCCCCATGCCCAGCAGTTGATCGGAATGCGCGGCGGCGGGCAAAGCCGTGCAGCGCTTAATCAGATCATGGCCGAAGACCGCATCGCGGGTACGCCGCTTTACCTTATCCTCGACGATTTTGCGGGTGCTAGCTTGGTCTGTAACTGGATATGGTCGCGGTGGGCCAAAGACTGGAACCCGGTGGCGATTGCTTCGGGCATGCGATCAACCGCCGGGCACGGCGGCAACATGGAGGGTGTCTGCACTGGATTCGCTCGGGGTTCATCGGCATTGATCGGTGAAGATGGCGGCACGATGCGCGATCAAAGCTATGCCCCTGTCGCGTCGCTCGTCAATCCCGATGACCCCGAAGGGTGGCATGATTTGGGCGAGCAGCAAGGCGTCGGCATGCGGCGCGCGCGGCGGATCGACGTGTGGCGCGATGGCGACGCGATCATCATCGACATTGGTTTTCAGGATAGTGGAACGTCGCCGGACGGCGGTGACCGTCTGGCAGTGCATGAATATCATGTCAGAGCCCGCGCGGAAAACGATGTTCTGACCGAACTGACGATCGATCCCCGGATATTGCCGTTTGTCGAATGTCCGGGGGCGGTCTTGCAGGCGCACCGTATGCTCAGAACACCACTGAAAGACCTACGCAGCACAGTGCTTGAAACATTGCCCGGAACGCTTGGATGCACGCATCTGAATGATGTCTTGCGTTCGATGGCCGAAGTGCCCGCTATGGCGGCGCACCTGCCGAAGTAAGGATCGCTGCGGATTATTCGAACAAGTTGGCGTGAATGGCGTCTTGCTGCGCGTGTGAAATGCCAAGCACGTCGATCTTGTCGACCTCAAATCGGCGCGATCTTGGCCTAAGCCTATCCGCCCGCGTTCCCCGCCAGCCTGGCCTCTATCGGGTAGCCTTGATGGGAATATGCGCCGAATATGGCAAAAATTGCTACAATTACGTGGTTGTTGGCGGACAGGGTGGGATTCGAACCCACGGTAAGCTTGCACCTACGGCGGTTTTCAAGACCGCTGCCTTAAACCACTCGGCCACCTGTCCGCACTGACCGCGCGCTTAGCCGGATAATGGCGGGTTGTGCAACCGTCTCGTCGAATTTCAATTCCCGTTTGCGCGATATTGTGGCAGACGGCCAGCATGTTTGAGTTTCGTCGTCTGTCACGGTCGCTAGCGATATTATGCGCTGCCTTTTCCGCACTCGGTGTTGTCACGCCCGCCACCGCGCAGGATGGTGATGCTTTTTCAAGCTATGTCAGCCAGTTGGGGCGTGATGCCGCCGCACAAGGCGTAAGCGAGCGGGTGATTGCAGCGGTCATCCCGACGCTCTATTTTGATCCCCGCGTGGTGTCGCTTGACCGCGCGCAGCCGGGTGCCGATCCCAATGCACCAATTCCCAAATTTGCGCCCTATTATGCCAAGCATGTTGATAGCGCGCGGATTGCGCAGGGGCGGATCAAATATCAGGCACTGCGCGGGTTGCTTGCGCGCGTCGAGCGCGAAACCGGGGTTCCTGAATCGATCATGGTCTCAATCTGGGGCAATGAAACGGCTTATGGCAAGGTGACGGGCAATTTCGATCTTGCGAACGCGCTCGCCACGCTTGCCTATGATGGCCGCCGCCGCGCGCTGTTTGCGAATGAATTTATCGCCACGCTCAAAATGATGGATCGCGGCTTTGTGCGTGAGACACTCAAAGGCAGTTGGGCAGGGGCCACCGGTTATCCGCAGTTTCTGCCAAGCATGTATTTAAGGCTGGGCAAGGACGGTGACGGCGACGGCCGTGCCAATATCTGGACAAGCGAAGCCGATGCGCTCGCCTCAATCGCCAATTACTTCGTCAACGCCGGTTGGCGCGCGGGGGTGCCGTGGGGCACGCGCGCGGTCGTGCCGGAAACGCTTGACCGCACCGCAATCAAATCGCGAACTAGGGCACCGCGCTGCGCACGTGTCCACGAACGACACAGCCAGTGGAAAACAATCGCCGAATGGCGCGCGCTTGGCGTAACGCCCTATCCCGGCAAGCGGTTTCGTGACGGTGATTTCGCAAGCCTGTTAGAGCCCGACGGCCCGGGTGCGCCTGCCTATTTGCTTACCGGCAACTACCGTGTCATTCTTGAATATAATTGCTCGAACTTTTACGGGCTTTCGGTGGGGTTGCTGGCAGATGCAGTTGAAAATTAAACTTGTTCTCGGCCCTATCGCGCTGAGTTTCGCGGCGGGCGTGGCCATCGCTGGAACATCCGCACCCAAGCTTGCAATTGCGGCAATGGTCGAATCGGATCGTGCGGGGCCGGCAGCGCTCACAAACGATCAGGTCAATTATGATGAAGTCGGCTATGCCAGCGTCAGTGGTGATGAACTGCGCGGTGCACAGACACAAAGTGGCGAAGTCTTTTCACCCGAAGCCATTACGGCGGCGCACCGATCGTTGCCCATTGGCAGCTTTATCGAAGTCACCGATCTTGATAGCGGTCGCACGATCCTCGTCCGCCTCATTGACCGCACCGTGGCATCAAGCAAGCAGTATGTCGCGCTATCGGCGGGGGCTGCACGCCAGTTGGGCGTCGACGGCCAATCGCCTATTGCCGTCCGTGTTCGCCGGACGAATCCACCTGAATTTGAACGCCGTCAGCTTTTGGCGGGGGGGAAAG
>JAYVVW010000163.1:0-3065 GCA_043786595.1 Sphingomonadales bacterium
ATCAACAACGGCGGCAACAGCGTTGGTGCTACCTGCAATCGTGCCATTGACGCCCTCACGCGCAAGCAAGATTGTCCCCTTGATTTCATGGTCACGGCACAGCCTGACGAGATCGGGCTGGAGCGCGGCAGGATCGTCAAAAGGGGCGAATTGATAAAGAGCAGCGACGGTGATCATTGTCGATCTTTAATCAATTGCAGTAAAATTGTAACGGCAGATGTTTGCAGATAGCCCCGGAGTGGCAATCATTCCGAGGGCCAGGCGCTCAAGATTACCAGAATACGCCGCGGATGACATCGCGGACTATGCCAGTGCGGATGTTGACCAACAGCACATCGTCATAATGACGAACCCAGCGCGCATATCCCTGCGCGCGCGGCAAGCGGTAGCGCCACGGATCGGAAATCACATAACGCGGCGAATAATAGCGCGGTGCAATCCGCCCGCCGACCCGGAAAGTCTGATAGCGGTAGGGCGCGCGCCAGTTCCCCCGTGCATAAGTGCCGCGGTGATCATTGCGGTAACTGCGCCATTCGTCGCGGCGATAATCACGGCGATCTTCACGCAGTTCCTGACGCGCATCACGCACATCGTCACGCTGATCGCGAATATCGCCGCGATCACCGCGCGCCTGTGCCTGCCTTAATTCACGCTGTTCTTCACGCACGTCCTGACGATCGCGGCGAAGCTCTGACGTTTGTGCGCTGACGGCGACTGGCAAGAGTGCCGCCGCCACCAGACTTATCTTCAAAAATTTACGCATCACATTACTCCTTGTCGGTTGGTTCCCCCCGACACGTCGCTTGTTAAGCGCTTGAATTTGAACGGTTAGAAAACGTGTCCGTCAGCTTAGCGCAAGGTATGCGTCGGCTTTTACTTTTCGCCGAAAGGCATGGAGCAATGGCTCGGTATAGCCATTGGGCTGGTCAACGCCTTCAAACACTAATGCCCGCGCCGCCTGGAATGCAATACTGTCAGGCGTCAGCGTCACATACAGCGGGTCGCCAGCATTCTGTGCGTCAACCTTGGCCGCCATCCGTGTCAGCGCAGCATCGACCTGTTCAGCGGTGCAGACACCGTGGAGCAGCCAGTTTGCCATGTGCTGCGAAGAAATACGCAGCGTCGCGCGGTCTTCCATCAAGCCAATGTCATTGATGTCGGGCACTTTTGAACAACCAATACCCTGATCGATCCAGCGCACGACATAGCCCAGGATGCCCTGCGCATTATTATCGAGTTCGCGTGTGATTTCATCTTCGGACCAGTTGGCACCTGCGGCAAGCGGGATCGTCAGCAGCGGGGTTAGCCCCGGAGTTGGTTGGTCGGCCAATTCCTTCTGCCGCCCAAACACGTCAACCTGATGATAATGCATCGCGTGAAGCGTTGCGGCTGTCGGGCTCGGTACCCAGGCCGTGTTTGCACCGCTTTTTGGATGGCCGATTTTTTGTACCATCATATCGGCCATCATATCGGGTGCTGCCCACATGCCTTTGCCAATCTGCGCCTTGCCCGAAAACCCGCAGGCAAGTCCGATCTGAACATTGCGCGCCTCATAAGCCGCGATCCAGTCACAGCCTTTGATAGCCGCTTTTGGCAGCATCGCGCCCGCCTGCATCGACGTGTGGATTTCATCTCCCGTCCGGTCAAGAAAGCCGGTGTTGATAAATGCGATCCGGTCTTTCACCGCGTGGATACATGCACCCAGATTGGCCGACGTCCGCCGTTCTTCATCCATCACTCCAACTTTGATCGTATTGCGAACAAGCCCGAGCAAATCTTCGACGGCATCAAATAATGTATTGGTAAAGGCTGCCTCGTCAGGGCCATGCATCTTGGGCTTGACGATGTAGATGCTACCCGTCCGGCTGTTGCTGTACTTGCCAAGTCCCTTGAGATCGTGAAGCGCGCACAGTGATGTCATCACCGCGTCAAGGATGCCTTCGGGAATTTCAGCGCCGTCTTCTAGTAGGACGGCGGGGTTGGTCATCAAATGGCCGACGTTACGGACGAACATCAGGCTGCGGCCGGGAAGTGTCAGTTCGCCCCAGACACGGTCGGGATCAAGCGCGCGTGTTTGCGTCTTGCCGCCCTTTTCAAAACTGGCGGTCAAATCGCCGCGCATGAGGCCAAGCCAGTTTGTATAGGCCGCGACCTTATCCTGCGCATCAACCGCCGCGACAGAATCTTCGAGATCGACGATCGTGGTAAGTGCCGATTCGAGGATAACATCGGCAATGCCAAGCGCATCGATCTTGCCAATTGCGTGTTCGAAGTCCTGCACAATTTCAATATGCAGGCCGTTGTTTTTGAATAAAAACCGCTCAGATTTTCCGGGCTCCCCTGCCCGCGCGATCAGCTTGTCATGCAACTGGCCCTCAAACACATCGGCCCAGCCTGCAATCGCCGAATCAAGGAACGCGCGCGCAGCGTTGATCACAGCCCCGCCGCGTTCGGCGTCATAGCCACCCGGTTTGGCTGGCGGCGCATCAAGCGCATCGGTACCGTAATAGGCATCGTAGAGACTTCCCCAACGTGCGTTGGCGGCGTTAAGGACAAACCGGTCATTGAGGCTTGGCACAACAAGTTGTGGCCCTGCCATTGTCGCGATTTCAGCATCGACGTTGGTGGTGCCGATCGTGAACGGCGCGGGTTCTGGAACGATATAGCCGATTTCACGCAGGAAGCTTTCATATCCAGCGGCGCCATGCGGCTGTCCGGCGCGTGCCTTGTGATAACCATCAATTTGCGCCTGAATCGTATCGCGCGTGGCAAGCAACGCGCGGTTCGTCGGCACATGCGCGTTTACCAGCACAGCAAAGCCCGCCCAGAATTGATCACTGTCGATGCCCGTTCCCGCCAACGCCTTGGTATCAACGAAGGTGGCGAGTTCGGCTGCGACTTTGAGGCCGTGGCGCACGATATAATCCGTCATGTCATGATCCTTCTGCTTTGATTTGGGGAGGCAAGCAGGAAGCGCCCTATGCAACGAACAATGCGCCGACGCAATCGCTGCGCTGCACCAAATTATCGCAGGGGGTGTTGCAATAATAGTGCGTCGGCTATGC
>JAYVVW010000164.1:0-6650 GCA_043786595.1 Sphingomonadales bacterium
GCGTTCAAGGGGCCGGTCTCGGTGCGGACAGCGCTTGCCGGATCGCTTAACGTGCCTGCCGTCCGCACCTTGCTGATCGCCGGGCCTGAGGCGTTTCGCGACCGGCTGTGGGATAGCGGTTATCACGGGCTGACCCAAGACGGACAATATTACGGATTTTCGCTCGCGCTCGGATCAGCCGAGGTGACGCTGCTCGAGCAAGCCGCCGCTTACCGCGCGCTCTCCGTCGGCGGGCGATGGTCGCCGCTCCGGCTGCGCGCTGATGATCCGAAAACCAGGCCCCGCATGGTGATGACGCCGCAGTCGGCGTGGCTGACCGGCGATATCCTGTCCGACGCGTCGGCGCGGTCATCGACCTTTGGCATCGACAGCGCGCTCAAACTGCCGTTCTGGGCCGCCGTCAAAACGGGGACTTCAAAGGCGATGCGCGACAATTGGTGCATCGGCTATTCGACGCGCTACACCGTCGCGGTCTGGATCGGCAATCTGGAAGGCGACAGTATGAAAGCGGTGTCGGGCACCAGCGGCGCTGCCCCCGTCTGGCGTGATGTGATGATCGCGCTCCACCGCAATATCCCGAACGCACCTCCTGCGCCGCCGCCGGGGATTGATGCACGCCGCGTTACCTTCACCAGCGCAAATGAGCCGCCGCGCACCGAATATTTCCTGCGCGGCACCGGGCAAAGCGCGCTTGCCGGCGCGCCTGCCAGCGCGCGCCGCCCGCGCATCACCAATCCTGTCAGCGGCTCGGTTTTCGCGCTTGATCCCGACATTCCGATCGCCCGCCAACGGATGGGCGTATTTGTCAACGGTGCGGTAAGCGGCCACCGGCTCCAGCTTGACCGGCGCGACATTGGCCCCGCCGATGCGCGCCCGCAACTCGCCACCTTGCCCGGCGCGCACCGCCTTGCGCTTGTCGATATATCAGGACGCATGATCGATCAGGTGCTATTCACGGTGCGATGACTGGTCGTTTCCCGCTCCGCCCGCGCGCTGCACTACGCGAATTTCTGAATAGTGAAGCGAGCGGCGCGATCCTCCTGATGATCGCCGCCGCGTTCGCGCTGATGATCGCAAATTCGCCTTGGGACGATGATTACTTTGCGTTCCTCGGGGCGAAGCTTGGCCCGCTCAGCGTCCTCCACTGGATCAACGATGCGCTGATGGCGCTGTTTTTCCTGCTGGTGGGCTTAGAGATCAAGCGCGAATGCGTTGACGGCCATCTCGCAACATGGGCAGACCGCCGATTGCCGATCATCGCCGCGAGCGCCGGGATGATCTTTCCCGCGCTCGTCTATCTGATGGTGGTGCGCGGAGACACAGGCTTGCTGCGCGGTTGGGCAATTCCAGCGGCAACCGATATTGCTTTTGCCATCGGTGTGCTTGCTCTGCTCGGCAAACGCGCGCCGACATCGCTCAAACTGTTGCTGACGACAGTGGCAATTGTTGATGACATGGGGGCGGTTGCGATCATCGCATTTGGCTATACCAAGGCGCTTTCGGGGGCATGGCTGCTCGCCGCGATTGCCGTCTTGGCAGGCATATATGCTGCGAACCGGGGCGGCATAAGGCGCGTCGGATTTTATGTCGCCGGTTTCGCGCTGCTGTGGGTTGCGGTAATCATGTCGGGCGTTCATGCCACCGTAGCGGGGGTGCTGACCGCACTCGTCGTGCCGTTCGACATGTCAAAGGCAAAGCCCGACGCCCAAAATTCGACGCTCCACCGGATTGAGCATCTGTTGCAACGTCCGGTCGCTTGGGTGATCGTGCCGCTGTTTGGTTTTGCCAATGCAGGCGTGACATTTGGCACCGTATCGCCGTTCAGTCGGTTGCCGCTCGCAATTGCGCTTGGCCTGTTCATCGGCAAGCAGATCGGAATTTTCGGGAGCATCTGGGTGGCAATCAAGCTCGGCATTGCAAGCAAACCGCAACGTGCAAGCTGGCTTCAAATCTACGGCGTCGCGTTGCTCTGCGGGATTGGTTTCACCATGAGCCTGTTCATCGGCGGCCTCGCGTTTGCAGACGGTGCGATGGGCGAGGACGTCAAGATCGGCGTGCTAATGGGGTCACTCGCCAGCGCTGTCACTGGCTGGGCCGTGCTGCGCGCCTCGGCAACGCTCATTGAGAGAGATTGACAGCAAGGCTGACTGCAACAGAATACCCCATCAACCTCCACTTCGTCATTGCGAGCGAAGCGCGGCAATCCAGTTCTCCAATGTTACCGCCACTTTCTGGATTGCCGCAGTCGCTTCGCTCCTTCGCAATGACGGTTGATGGAATCATTTAATTGGCAATAAAAGCCTGACTGCTTCGCCCGAAGCCCCTTACAGCTTCTCGGTCAATTCAGGGACAATCTTGAACAGGTCGCCGACAAGGCCAATGTCCGCCACCTGAAAAATCGGCGCGTCTTCATCCTTGTTGATCGCGATGATCGTCTTTGAATCCTTCATCCCCGCAAGATGCTGGATCGCGCCCGAAATTCCGATGGCAATATAGACTTCGGGGGCGACAATCTTGCCCGTCTGGCCAACCTGATAATCGTTGGGCACATAGCCCGCATCGACAGCCGCGCGGCTTGCGCCGACGCCCGCGCCGAGCTTATCGGCAAGCGGTTCGATCAGCGCGTGGAAATTTTCGCTGTTCTGTAGCGCGCGCCCGCCCGATACGATGATCTTTGCGCTGGTCAGTTCGGGGCGTTCGCTCCTGCTGATTTCTGCTCCGGCAAAGCTAGAAATGCCTGCGTCACCGCTGCCTGACACCGCTTCGACGCTTGCTGACCCGCCTTCGAGTTCAGCTTTGGCAAAAGCGGTGCCGCGCACGGTGATCACCTTTTTCGCGTCGCTCGACTGGACGGTAGCGATACCGTTTCCGGCGTAAATCGGCCGGGTGAAGGTATCTGCGCTTTCGACCGAGAGGATGTCGCTGATCTGCATAACATCGAGCATCGCAGCGACGCGCGGCGCGATATTCTTGCCGTTCGACGTTGCGGGCGCCAGAAACGCATCGTAGTTTGCCATCAAACCCGCAATCAGCGGCGCGATATTTTCGGCCAAAGCATTGGCATAGGCACCGTCGTTCGCGATCAGTACTTTGCTGACCCCCGCAATCTTTGCCGCTGCGTCGGCAACGCCCGCGCAGCCATTACCTGCGACCAGCGCATGGACTTCGCCAAGCTTTCCCGCCGCCGTGACGACCGCAAGCGTAGCGTCCTTAAGCGACGCATTGTCATGTTCTACCCAGACGAGAACGCTCATGCTGTCACTCCCATATCCTTGAGTTTTGCGACCAGTGCATCGACATCGGCCACTTTGATTCCGGCGCTGCGCGTCGCGGGTTCGACGACTTTGAGCGTCTTGAGCCGCAGCGTGACATCAACGCCGTAATCGGCGGGGGTCTTTTGCGCCATCGGCTTGTTTTTCGCCTTCATGATGTTGGGCAGCGAAGCATAGCGCGGCTCATTGAGGCGAAGATCGGTCGTAACAATTGCGGGCAGCGTGAGAACCACGGTTTCAGACCCGCCGTCGACTTCGCGTGTGACTGACACGCTGTCGCCCGACACTTCAACCTTTGAAGCAAAGGTGCCCTGCGGACGACCCGTCAACGCGGCGAGCATCTGGCCGGTCTGATTGCTGTCATCATCAATCGCCTGTTTGCCAAGAATGACGAGGCCGGGCTGTTCTTCGGCCATTACGGCGGCGAGTAGCTTGGCGACGCCGAGCGGCTCGACTGCGGTTTCGCAAACGATCAGGATCGCGCGGTCGGCACCCATGGCGAGTGCAGTACGTAGCGTTTCCTGCGACTTTTGTTCGCCAATCGAAACCGCGATGATTTCGGTCGCAACGCCCTTTTCACGCAGCCGGATCGCCTCTTCGACCGCAATTTCATCAAATGGGTTCATCGACATTTTGACATTGGCGAGATCAATCCCACTGCCATCGGGCTTGACGCGTGGCTTGACGTTGTAATCAATCACCCGCTTGACGGGGACGAGAATTTTCATCGGTATTGCCTCCAAGGAATCACTTGACGTTCACGTAAATTTGTTTGCCGCACTGCACAAAAACACACTGCGATGCAAGCCCCAGGCTGACGCGCCTGACGGTCACGCCGCCCGCCGCACTTCGGCAACGATTTTCTTCGCCGCGTCGCCCAGATCATTCGCGGCCACAATCGGCAAGCCCGAATTGGCGAGGATATCCTTGCCCTGCTGAACATTGGTGCCTTCAAGCCGGACAACGAGCGGCACCGACAGGTTCACTTCCTTCGCCGCCGCGACGATACCATCGGCGATGATGTCGCATTTCATGATACCGCCAAAGATGTTGACGAGGATGCCTTTGACCGACGGATCGGACAGGATGATCTTGAATGCCGCGGTGACTTTTTCAGTCGTCGCGCCGCCGCCGACATCTAGGAAGTTGGCCGGAAATTCGCCGTTCAATTTGATGATGTCCATCGTTGCCATCGCAAGGCCAGCGCCATTGACCATGCACCCGATGTTGCCATCAAGCTTGATATAAGCGAGGTCATATTTCGACGCTTCGATTTCGGCGGGGTCTTCTTCGGTCAGATCGCGCAACGCCATCAGGTCTTTGTGGCGGAACAGCGCGTTGCCATCAAAGCTGACCTTGGCATCAAGCACAAGCAGCTTGCCGTCGTCAGTTACTGCAAGCGGATTGATTTCAATCTGCTCAGCATCGGTGCCGACAAACGCATCATATAATTTGGCGAGTACGTTCGTCGCTTGCTTGGCGAGATCACCGCTCAGCGCGAGCGCTGCGGCGACGGCGCGGCCGTGGTGAGGCATGATGCCCGTTGCGGGATCGATCGTGATCGTATGGATTTTTTCGGGCGTATTGTGCGCCACGTCCTCAATGTTCATCCCGCCTTGCGTTGAGGCGACAACCGCGATCCGGCTGGTCGCGCGGTCAACGAGCAGCGCGAGGTAAAATTCCTTCGCAATATCAACGCCGTCGGTAATGTAGAGGCGGTTGACCTGTTTGCCAGCGTCGCCGGTCTGGATCGTGACGAGCGTATTGCCGAGCATGTCGGTCGCTGCGGCGCGAACCTCATCGGCCGATCTGGCAAGCCGCACGCCGCCCTTGGCTTCGGCGGGCAACTCCTTGAACTTGCCTTTGCCGCGTCCGCCCGCATGGATTTGGGCCTTCACCACATAAAGCGGCCCTGGCAATTTGGCTGCAGCGGCGACAGCTTCATCAACGCTCAGCGCGGCAAAACCGGCCGGGACGGGGACGCCGAACTGAGCCAGCAATTCTTTGGCCTGATATTCGTGAATATTCATTGATGAAGTGCCGCCCGCTGGTCGATTGATCGTAGAGTGGCCTAAAGCATAGTCGGGCGGCGATGAAAAGGCTTTGTGTCGCGCGGTGGTTTAACGCGAAACCGCGTAGCCCAATGCGACGCGCGTTGTGACAGTCAGGATTTCGGGATCATCAAGCGATCGAACTCTATGAAGGAAGCGGCTCATCGACCGCACTGATTCGTCCATGTTGACAGACTGACCTCGAAAACTCTGTTCCCCAAACGCGACCCGGGTAAACCTTACAGGAGATCAGCCTGTCGAGAACGGCTCTAGGCGCGTGCCCGTGTCGCGAAGCTGAACATGTCGTTCGGTCACCGTTCATCTAATTTTGCGCCGCACAGGGGTGACTGTTCGTTCGGCGCACATTATATAGGCGTCATGTCAGTGACTGCCGGAACCCTGCTGTTTATCGCGACCATCATCGGCATGGAAGCGTTCGCTTATGTCATGCACCGCTGGGTGATGCACGGATTGGGCTGGTTTCTTCACGAAAGCCACCACCGCGCGCGCACCGGATTTTGGGAGTTGAACGACGCCTATTTTGTAATCTTTGCGCTTCCGTCGATCGTCCTGCTTGTCGCCGGGGCCATTGGCGGCCTTGGCAGCTGGTCAAGCTGGGTTGGCGCGGGCATCGCTGCGTATGGCGCAATCTATCTCGGCTTTCATGACATCATTGTCCACAAGCGCATCGACCACCGGTTCGTCGCCAAGAGCACGTATCTGAAGCGGATCGTTCAGGCGCACCGGCTTCACCACGCCGTTGAAACCAAACACGGCACCGTCAGCTACGGCTTCCTCTGGGCGCCGCGCCCCGAAATACTCAAAGCCGAACTCGCCCGCTGCGGTCGCGTCGGCGTCCGCGCGCCAAAGATGATGGTCGACGGCGGGGATTAGGGGGCCAAGGCGTCATTCCTGCGCTTCGGCTGCGTGGCAGGCACCTAGGATAAACTGCGGCGGGATTTTACCTCGCGGTCGGGACGCCGTTTTGGAATGGAGAACGCCCGCATCACCCCACCCGTCATTCCCGTGAAAACGGGAATCCATAAACGCTGACGTTGGGAGTATATCGATTCCCGCCTCAGTTTATCCTGAGCGCCTGCAAGGCAGTCGAAGGGCGGGAATGACGTTGAGAGCCTGGGAATGACGTCGCGGAATTGGGAATCACGGCGAAGGCGCGAGGCCGACGTCGATAGCACGCACACCCAAAATTCTCCCACACCCCATACGAGCAACTGTGCGCGGGAAACCAAAGAAGGGCGGTCGGCGCGGAAGCGCTGGGGGGTGCTTCCGAATGGATTACTTGAGTTGATTAAGGCCTGGGGCTTAG
>JAYVVW010000165.1:0-2510 GCA_043786595.1 Sphingomonadales bacterium
TGGATTGCCGCGCTTCGCTCGCAATGACGGGTGGTGCAGGTTAAAAGCGCTAGGCTCTATTATGGGATGCGCAACTCTCTCCCAACCCGCGATCGTTCAGCGAACGATACGGTCTTTCACCACTGACACGAGCGCCGCTGGCACCGCCGATTCGGGCACCGTCACCACGCGCGCCGCCTTGCCCGAGCCGCGTGTAATGCGGTAGCTGAAACCATCGCGAACTGGGCTGGGATCATCCGAACCTTGCGCATTGAACATCAATTCAACGTCGGCTTTGTCTTTGGATGACAAGGACGACAGCGCGATTTCGCCGTCGGCTTTGAGTTTGGAATTTGCGCCGCCATAGCCAGCAAAGCCACCGATACGTTCGATTTTCAAAATACCCATATCAACTGGCTTTCGCTGGCTTTGGTGGTGCGGGTGGTGCCGCACCACATGGTGCTTGCGGTGGTTACAGCCCGACGGCTTTCCAAGCGAGATTGATGGCATTGTACAAAGCCAGATCGCGAGGATAAAGCAGCTTGGCTTGACGGCGGGTACGGTTGGCAAAGGACAGCATCCCGAGATTGGGCGAAGCGGCATAGCCCGCAAGCGCCCTATACCAGACTTTGCCGACAAATTCCCAGCTCTTTCCGCCATAAGCCTTTGCCGCTTTGTAAAAGGCGAAGTTTGGTATGCCGCTACTGCTGTGCGGATCCATGCCGTTTTGATATTGGCTGAAATGCGTCGGTTGCGGCGCGAGACAATGCGCCGCCGCCGGATGCGCCATATCGCGCAGGCAGGTGAACCCTTGCGCAATCGCGCCCGGCCCCATGATGCCCTTGCCGATCAGCCAATCGGCCTGATTGACGCTCTGATTGCCGCGCCATTGGCGAAACATTGATCCGAACACATCGGACATGCTTTCGTTGAGCCCGCCCGACTGATTGCTGTAAACAAATTGCGCCGTGAACTGCGTGACACCGTGCGTGAGTTCATGGCCGATCACATCGTTTGACTTGGTGAAATCGACGAAGATGTTTCCGTCGCCGTCACCGTAGGTCATCTGGCTGCCGTTCCAGAAAGCGTTGTTGTAATTGACGCCGAAATGTACCGTCGAGAGCAGGTTTTTGCCATTATTATCGACCGAGTTGCGGCCGAATATCTGCTGGTAAAAATCAGCAACCGCCTTGGTTTCAACGAAACCGCGCTTGATCGTGCCATCCGCCGACGCACCGGGATTGGCCACGGGCGTGCCGGGAAGCGTATTGCTGTGATTGGCATTGTTGACGAGGATCACCGGCGGCGCGGCAGCCGCAATATCGCTTTGCATGACCCCCGATGATGCAGCGGCCTCCATCTTGGCATTGGCCGCACGCGCGGCGCGCCATGACTTTTCAAATGCAGCGGCATCGGCAAAGGCTTTGCGCTCGCCGTCGCTGAGCGATTTATCCTTGGCGAAGCGGTCAAGCACGTCTTTGGGGATGATAAAACAATCGCAGGACATAACGTTCTCCTTTCAGGAGGATTGAGGTACTTTTTTGCGGCCCGCTATGTCGTCATTTTTTCTTGTGTCCCGCGCCAATGCACGCGTTGTCTGGTAAGCGTCCATGATCTTGATCACGGCAGCGCACGTGATAGGGTGCGTTGATGAAAAGATGTTTCGCCATTGCCTGTGCAATCCTGTTGCCGGGCACCGCATGTGCCCAACAAGCCGCCGTTCGCGTTGATTTCGACGCGCGCTCCGTCTCCGCGACACAGGTAACAGGACTTGCAGACCCCGCCACAGGTCGCAGCGTGACCGCCGACGATCCGGTGCGTATCGCTTCAGTTTCAAAACTTGTCGTTGCGCTCGGCGTGATGCGAATGGTTGACGCTGGCACGCTCTCGCTTGACCGTGACGTGTCGGATTATCTCGATTGGCGTGTGCGTAATCCTGCTTACCCCGATGCGCCGATTACATTGCGGATGCTGCTGTCGCACCGTTCAAGCCTGACCGACGGTGTCGATTATGCCATTCCGCTTGGCGCCGCGATCAAAGACAGTCTAGCTCAGCCCGCCGCGTGGGATGTGGGCCACGCCCCCGGCGGCTATTTCCGCTATGCCAACCTCAATTTCCCGTTGATCGCCACGGTGATGGAGCGCGTCAGCGGCACGCGGTTCGATGCGCTGATGCAACGGCTGGTGTTTGTTCCGCTCAAGCTCGACGCTTGCTTTAACTGGACGACATGTGGCGACGCAACGATTGCCCGCGCGGTCGTACTGACTGACAACAAGGGCATAGTGCGTCGCGATGATCTGAAAGGCCTCCGCCCCCGCTGCCCCGTTGTCGCGGCGGCCGATGGTACGTGCGATCTGTCAGGCTATGTACCAGGAACCAACGGCGCGCTGTTTTCGCCACAAGGGGGCCTGCGGATATCGGCAAACGGCCTAGCGGCGATCGGCCAGATGATGATCGGGCGGGGCCGCGGTTTTCTATCGCGCGCATCGTTCAGAATGCTTGTCACGCCGCTGTGGCACTATGACGGCGC
>JAYVVW010000166.1:0-13457 GCA_043786595.1 Sphingomonadales bacterium
GGTACGCCGATCCTGATTGGCCGCGATGATGTGCGTGACAAACTCCGCGCGCTCGGCGTCGATGATCCCGACAGTTTCGAAATCGTCAACAGTCGCGAATGTCCGCTTGTCCCACAGATGGTCGATTTGCTGTATGAACGGATGCAGCGGCGTGGCTATCTGCGCCGCGAATGCGAACGGCTCGTGAATACTGATCGCAATATCTTTGGCGCGCTGCTGCTCAAAATGGGTGAAGCCGATGCGATGATCAGCGGCGTTACGCGCACCTATTCGCAAACGCTGCGTGAAATCCGCCGCGTGATCGATCCAGGTGTCGGCCGCACACCATTTGGCGTTCACATCCTTGTCGGGCAGAGCCACACCGTTTTCATGGCCGATACCACGGTCAACGAACGGCCATCGGCGCTTGAGCTTGCCGACATCGCCGAACAGACGGCGGGCGTTGCGCGCAAGATGGGGCACGAACCGCGCGTGGCGTTCCTGTCTTACTCGACGTTCGGTAATCCTTCGGGCAATTGGCTTGGGCCGATCCGTGAGGCTGTCGAGGCGCTTGATGCACGCGGCGTCAGCTTTGAATATGAAGGCGAAATGGCCCCCGACGTCGCGCTCAATCCGGTGCTTGCCAAAAACTATCCGTTCAGCCGCCTGTCTGGCCCCGCCAATGTGCTGATCATGCCGGGTCTGCAATCGGCCAATCTCAGCGCTAAATTGCTGCGCGAACTCGGTGGTGATTCGGTGATCGGGCCGATGCTGATGGGGATGGAAAAATCGGTGCAGATCGCAACGATGTCATCAAACGCGTCCGAGCTAGTCACGCTCGCGGTGCTAGCGGCGGGGGGTGTTGCGCTTTAATCGTGCAAGTTGAACAGTCTTCCCGAGCCCATCGACTTCGCTCAGGATAAACTTCGGCCAAGTGGCCGAAGTCGAGGGACGTGACACAAACGGAAGTGGTTCAACACGCGCTACCCTGTCGCCTTGCGGAATAAAATGCGGTCGTCCTCCTTGAAACCGCGTGTCCAGATCAGCCAGCAATAGACGCCGAGGATCGACGGGATGCCGATCAGCAGTTCAACCCATTCGGGCAGGCGGATGAACAATTGCCCGACCAGAACAGCTGCCGCAGCGGCAATCACGATTGGCCAGCGCCATGTCGAGACGCGCGCGCCGAGCACATGCGTTGCCAGCCGCGATTTGACGATCGACCCCATGCCAAGCGCAATTGCAAGCGCCGCCGCGACGCCAGCCGCCATCCATGCCTCACTAAACCCCTGACGTTCGAGCGTCACCAGAAACAACAGCGATAGCAGCCCCTGAAGCGCAATCATTCCGCACGACACCAGCAGATTGCGATAGCGCGCGACATAGACCAGCGCCGCCTCGCTGACGACAGCGGGTGATGCGGTGACTTCGGCAAGCAGCAGCAGCGCGAGCGCCCCCGTTCCCACGATGAAACTGCCATTGGGTCCGACCAGCCCGAGCAGTGCCTGCGCGGGGATGCCAAGCCCAAGCGCGATGCCCGCCTGCGCCGCCAATATCCAGAAACCGACCTGGCTGATCTGCCGCGCAATGGCGGCGCGGTCGCCCGCGTCGAGTTTGGCAATGATGACCGGCCCCAGCACGGGATCAAAACTGGTTTTGAGCTTTTGTGGCAGCGAGGCAACTTGCTGCGCGACCCAGTAAATCCCGACGGTTGCGGGCGAAACGAACAGCCCGAGGATTGCAATGTCAAGCCGCCGCGTCGCCCACTCGATCGCGTCGGCAGCGGCCAGCGGAGCATTGCGCCGCGCCAGCGCAAACAGCTCGATCGGGCGCGGCTTCCATCCGCGCGGCAGACCGTAACTATGCAGGAACGAAACGATCGCCGAAACCAGCGCCGCGCCGATTGACAGCGCATAGGCGATGATCAAACCGTCTGACGGCACCCACCACCACAGGACAATCGCGGCGATGCTGATCGTCCACGGCTCGATCACCGCGCGCGCGGTTACCGTCGCGCGCACATTGAATTTATAGGCGAGCGCGGCAAGCAGGATGTCGGTGAGTGCAAATGCCGGGATAACAAGTGGCAGCAGATAGTCGAGCGGCTTGATGACGCTGTTCGGGAACATCATCTGCGGCACGATCATCAGCAGGATTGTCGGCAGCAGCGTGGCGGCAAGCACGACGAGCAACCCGTCCCACGCACCGTTTTGATGGTCGTCGTGCGAAAGGTGGAGCGCGAGGCCACGCTTTAACCCCAGCGTCGCGATCTGAGCGGCAAATTCAACGATGACAATCGCATAAGCCAATCGGCCAAGCGCCTCAGCACCGTACCACTGCCCGCCGATGATCAGGAACGGAATGCGCGCGATCAGCCGGATGAAAAAGCCTGCAACATTGGTGCGTCCGCCCTTGGCAAGCGCGGCAATGTCGCTGTGCTGCGCGGGATGCGCACCACTCAATGCGCGCTGCCCCAGTTTTTGCCGGTACCGATTTCAACGCCGAGCGGAACATCAAGGCTGACCAGCGGTTCGGCGGCCTGCGCCATGACGTGGCGGATGACTTCGGATGCCGCCGCAACATCGCCTTGTGGCAGTTCGAACACAAGTTCGTCATGCACCTGAAGCAGCATCCGCACTTTTGGCAATCCGGCGTCTGCAAGTGCGGGCAACATCCGCACCATCGCGCGCTTGATGATGTCTGCACTCGTCCCCTGGATCGGCGCGTTGATCGCGGCGCGTTCGCTGCCCGCGCGCTCAGTTTGATTGGGCGCATTGATCCGGGTGAAATGCGTTTTGCGCCCGAACAATGTCCGCGTGAAGCCGATCTCCTTGGCCGATGTCAATGTATCGCTAATATAGTTACGGATGCCAGGAAAACGCTCGAAATAGCGGTCGATCATCGCCTGCGCTTCATCGGCGGTAATGCCAAGCCGCCCCGCGAGGCCCCAGCGCGAAATGCCGTAAAGCAGCGAGAAATTGATCGTCTTCGCCCGCCCGCGCGTATCGCGGTTGACCTCACCAAACAATTCCATTGCGGTGAGCGAATGAATATCTTCGCCTTTGGAAAACGCCTCCTTGAGCGCGGGCACATTCGCCATATGCGCGGCGAGCCGCAGTTCAATCTGGCTGTAATCGGCCGAAAGCAGGACATTGCCTTCGTCGGCGACAAATGCTTCACGAATACGCCGGCCGATTTCGGTGCGGATCGGGATATTCTGAAGGTTGGGATCGTTCGATGACAGCCGTCCGGTCTGCGCGCCCGTAAGCGAATAGCTGGTATGGACGCGCCCCGTGACGCGATTGATCTGCGTTTGCAGCGAATCGGTATAGGTTGATTTGAGTTTTGATAGCTGCCGCCACTCAACCACTTTGCGCGCGATTTCGACACCCTCGTCGGCGAGCTTTTCAAGCACGGTGACGTCGGTGGAATAATCGCCCGATTTGCCTTTCTTGCCGCCCTTCAAACCCATTTTGCCAAACAGGATTTCACCAAGCTGTTTGGGGCTGCCAACCGCAAACGGCTGGCCCGCAAGCGCGTGGATTTCGATTTCGAGTGCGGCAATCCCTTGCGCAAATTCAGCCGACATCCGCGCAAGTTCGGCGCGGTCAACCTTGATCCCTTCGCGCTCCATCTGCGCAAGGACAGCGATCAGCGGCCGGTCAACGCGTTCATACACGCGCGTCGCCGCTTCAAACGCCAGCCGGGGCTTGAACTGCTTCCACAGCCGCAGCGTGACATCGGCATCCTCAGCGGCATAGCGCGTCGCGTCGGGAAGCTGCACCTGATTGAACGTCAGTTGCGATTTGCCCGAACCGCACACATCCTTGAACGTGATGCAGCTATGGCCCAAATGGATTTGCGCCAGTTCATCCATCCCGTGATTGTGGCGGCCTGCGTCAAGATTAAAGCTCATCACCATCGTATCGTCGATCGGTGAAACATCGACGCCGTAGCGCGTCAGCACATTGAGATCATATTTGATATTATGCCCGATTTTGAGCACCGATGCGTCTTCGAGCAGCGCCTTCAGCTTGGCAATCGCGATATCAAATGGCACCTGCGGCGGCGCTTCGGACAGCAGATCAGTGCCGCCGTGCGCCAGCGGGATATAGGCCGCGCGGCCCGGCGCAGTGGCGATGCTGACGCCGACTAGTCCGGCGGTCATCGCATCAAGCGCATCGGTTTCGGTATCAACCGCGATCGCGCCTGCCGCGCGCGCCTCCGCGATTAGAGCGTCAAGCGCGTCTTCGCTCTGGATACAGCGGTAAGCATCACGGTCAAACGTCTGGCGCACGGCGTCAGCGACAGGCTTCGCGTCGGTTGCGGTGCGAGCCTGCTGATTGATGAGGTTCTTCGATGAACGGTCTGCCGGGGTCTGCACACCAATCCGGCGGAGCAGCGAGGTAAAACCGTGATCTTCAAGAAACGCACGCAACGGCGCTTCAGGAATTTCGCCCAGCGTCAGGTCTTCGAGCGGGCAGGGCAGCGCGGCATCGTCTTTGAGCGCAACGAGAATACGGCTGATCCGCGCTTTTTCGGCATGTTCGATCAGATTATCGCGCATTTTAGATGGTTTCATCGCGGGGGCTGCGGCAAGCACGCCTTCAACAGTCCCAAATTCCTGGATCAGCTTCGCCGCCGTCTTGGGGCCGATCCCTGGAACGCCGGGCACATTATCGACGCTGTCGCCCATCAAGCCAAGCACTTCGCCAAGCTGTTCGGGCGGCACGCCGAATTTTTCGATCACCGCGTGCGGGCCAAGCCGCTCGTTTTTGAGCGTATCGAGCATATCAAGCCCCGGCTGGATCAATTGCATCAGATCCTTGTCTGATGAAACGATCGTCACATGCCAGCCTGCGCGCAGTGCGGCGAGCGCATAGGATGCGATCAGATCGTCGGCCTCAAGCCCAATTTCTTCGATACACGGCAGCGAGAATGCGCGCGTGGCATCGCGAATCATCGGGAATTGCGGAACCAGATCATCGGGCGGCGGCGGGCGGTGTGCCTTATATTCGGGGTACAGATCGTTGCGGAACGACTTGCTCGATGCGTCAAGGATCACCGCCATATGCGTTGGCCCGTCGGCCTTGTGGAGCGCATCGGCAAGCTTCCACAGCATCGTCGTGTAACCGTAAACCGCGCCAACGGGCTCGCCCCTTACGTTCGTCAGCGGCGGCAACCGGTGATAGGCGCGGAAAATATAGCCTGAGCCATCGACAAGGTAGAGGTGATTTTGTGACATTGTCTGGCGAGTCTATAGACTCTCCCGTACAGGTTGAAACAAAATCGCGCGCGGGCCGCAATTATCGGCGGTGGTTTGCGGCAATCGCTGCCGAAATGCCCTGCATCATCACTTGTCGTTCAGCAATTGGACGCCGCGTTGTGGCGATCATCACGGCGATGGCGTAGCTCGTGCCATCAGGCGCACTCATGATGCCAACGTCGTTATACCCCGTCGAAAGCCCCGCAAACTCTTGCCCCGTGCCGGTCTTATGTCCGTAGCGCCAGCCAGCGGGAACGCCGCCTGCAATTCGCAGTTTGCCGGTCTTTGCTTCATTCATCAGCGATAGCAGCACGCGTGTCGAGCCGGGTGAGAGCAGGTCGCCCGATTTCAAACGGCCCAGCGCGCGAGCGATCGCTTGCGGTTGTGCGCCGTCGGGCAGAGTGGTCAGATACCGGTCGAGTGCTTCACGCCGCACCGGTTCGGGAACAGCGGCGCGCGCGGTGTAAAATGCATTGCCGCGCGAATAGCTTTGCTGCCATGTCAGCCCCGATGTCGCGCTTTGCAGCGCGCGTTCGCCATTGCCGAAACGCACGCCCGTAATGCCCTTGCGATCAAGCATCCGGCGCACCACTTCAGGGCCGCCGACGGTGCGGAGCAGACTATCATTGGCGGTGTTGTCGCTCTGCGTCATCGCGCGCAGCAATAATTCAGACACGTTGGTCTCATAACCAGCTTCGCCGACAAGTGCTGCAATCGGCTGATGAAACAGCGTCAGATCAGCGCGCGTGATCGTCACTTTCTGATCGAGCGTAATCCGCCCGCTATCGATTGCATCGAATATCGCAAGCGCTACCCACAGCTTCGACACGCTCTGCTGCGGGAAAAACAGATCGGCGCGGTACGAAAAAATCACAGCGCCGTCGGTACGTGACACAGCAACCCCCAACACGCCGTCAAACGATGCACTGATCGCGCGCAGCGATTGCAGCATGGCGGGCGGCGCTGCGCTGCGATTGTCACTGACCGGCGGCAATGGTCGCGGCTGCGGCGCGGGGATGAATACAGGCGCGCGCGTTGCTGGCTTGTCCGGCGAGACGCACGCGCTGGCGAGGCAAGCAAGGATCAGGGCGGGCCACGCGCGCAATCGGTTCATCGAGCAATCCCTAACGGCTGAACGCGGATCGGCTAGCCCCCAAAGCGGTGAACGATTCGCTGTATGCGACAGGCCGAGTTGGCTATTTGCCGATCACCGCGTCAGACGGCGGCACATCCTTCATTTTTGCAGCGGTTGCTTCGACACCGCGCAGCACCCGGATCATGTTGCGGCTCGCAATTTTTTCGAGGTCGGCCTTGGTATAGCCGCGCCGCGCCAGCTCGGTGAACAGCGCGGGATAGGTGGATACGTCTTCAAGCCCATCGACAAGATTGGTTGTGCCGTCAAAATCGGCACCAATCCCGATATGATCGATCCCGGCAATTCTCGCGATATGATCGATATGATCGGCGACTTGCGCAATCGTCGCGCGCGGGGCCGGATTGTCCTTGATCCACGCATCACGCGCGGCCTTTGCGCCTGCCGGATCGCCAATGTGGAGGCTGGCGGCGCGCGCCTCTTCGGCCAATCGCTCTGCGTCCCATTGCCATACGGCCGGGCTGACATAGGTTGACACGAACGGGATCATCACGATGCCGCCGTTGATTTTGACGCGCACCAGCACGCCGTCGGACACGTTACGCGGATGATTATCGACGCCGCGCGCACCCGAATGGCTGAACATGACCGGCGCGCGCGCGACGTCAAGCGCATCGTTCATCGTCGCCTCTGAAACATGGCTGAGATCGACGATCATGCCAAGCCGGTTCATTTCCGCGATCACCGCAACTCCAAATGGCGCAAGCCCACCGTGGCGCGGCGTATCGGTTGCGCTATCGGCCCACGGCGTCGTCAGAAAATGCGTGATCGTCATATAGCGTGCGCCCGCGCGGTACATCTGCCGCAGAACAGCAAGCGACGAACCGATCGAATGGCCGCCTTCCATTCCGATCAGCGATGCGATCCGCTGGCCTTTGAATGCGGCTTCGATGTCTGCGGCGGTGCGCGCGTGAACAAGCTCGTCTGGATAGCGCGCGATCAGCCGTTCGACGGTGTCGATCTGTTCGGTCACCTGTCGGACGGCCTCTGCCTCGGGTAGCGCCGGATCAACCCATACTGACCAGAATTGCCCGCCAACCTTTCCCGCGCGCAACCGGATCAGGTCGCTGTGCATCGCTGCGGCATCCGACGTCTTGGTGGCGCGTGTGTCGCGAAAATCAAATTTGGAAAAGTCATTGGCAAAGCGGCTGCGGAGCTGCTCGGGTACGTCATTATGACCATCGACGATCGGCGACGCGGCGAGCGCTGCACGCGCGGTCTCTTGCGGCGCTGCGGCAAAAGCGTGTTGGCCTCCCCAAAAAAGTGCAGCGAGCGTGCCGGTGAGAAGCAAGGTGGTGCGCATTTCAAGCCTTTCAATTTGATCATGAATTCGACCAGCGGCGCGCAGCGATGTCAAGTGGTGCAGCCCCGCTAACAAACAGCTTGCGCTGTGCGCCGCATTGGTGTTGTTTCGCGCAAATAAAAGGGGAGAGATGCAATGGAAATCGTAGCAGCAATTGTCGGCCTGTTCGGGCTGATCGGATTTGCGGGGCTGGCCGCGTTCAAATATCCGGTCGACAAGGATCGCCCCGGCGCAAAGATACGCTTGCTTGGCCTGCTCGGGCTGTCGGGCTTGATCGGTTTCTGGATTCCCGGCGCAGGCGCAATCGGCGCTTCGGGCGCGCTTGGCCTGTGGAATCACCAAAATCCAAAGCTTGCTTTCTGGGGCAAGCTTGGGCTTACGGCAATATTCGGTTTGCCATTCCTGCTTGCGCCGCTGTTCATGCGCTAAGGACGCATACCAAATTCAGTGATGTGATTCGATGCACTCCTGCGCAGGCAGGAGCCTAGCCCAACCAAGAATGCGCAGTTTTGCTGCACTTTATGTCGGGTCTGGACTCCTGCCTGCGCAGGAGCACGTGGGATATCATCATCTCTTGATGTAAATTTCACCCACGCTGGGGTAAAAGGAAGCAGTTAGAACGGCGTGCAAGAAATGCGAATCGTCACCCCGAGCGAAGCGCGGCAATCCAGTCTCTGGTGCCGCTGGATTGCCGCGCTTCGCTCGCAATGACGGGGGGTGCAGATTAAAAGGGAGCGGTTAATGCCAATCCTAATGCGCGGCGATGAAAACAGTCATTGAAGGTTCATCAAAAATAGGGAATTATCGCGCGATGAAAAAGCTTCTCATCATTTCGATCGCGCTCGCCACGCTCCCGCTCTCGACGCCGCTGATCGCGCAGGAGCGAATATTGACGATTTTCGGTGAGGATAAATGCCCATCGAACACGATCTGCGTCACTGCGCCTGAAAGCGAGCGTTACCGGATCCCCAAGGGACTGCGTCAAAGCGTGCCATCGCCCGATGCAACAAGCTGGGCGGTACGATCGCAGGCGACGCTTAGCGAAGGTTACGCTGGCTCAGGTTGTTCGGTTGCGGGTGGCCAGATCGGCACCTGCTTTGAAAAGCAGCTCCGCGCCGCGCGCGCCGAAGCCAAAGCGCTGGCCGCCGCCAAGAAAGACCGGATTGAAGAATAGTCTCGCTTAACGGCGAGTGGCTTCGGCTTCGATCCAGTCATCGATTTGCCGTTCGAGGACATCAAGCGGTACCGCACCTTGGCCCAGCATCGCATCGTGGAAGCGCCGGAGATCGAACCGCGTGCCCAGTTTGGACTCCGCACGCGCGCGCAGTTCGCGGATTTTGAGCTCACCGATTTTATAGCCGAGCGCTTGACCCGGCCAGCTGATATAGCGATTGACCTCGGCTTCGATATTGGCATCCGACAGCGCGGTGTTTTCGCGCATGAACGCAATCGCCTGCGGCTTGCTCCAGTTCTTGGCGTGCATTCCGGTATCGACAACCAAACGGCATGCGCGCCACATTTCAAACGACAGCCGCCCCATGTTCTTTTCGGGCGTGTCGTAAAGCCCCATTTCGATCCCGAGATGTTCGGAATAAAGCGCCCATCCTTCGACAAAGGCGGTAAACCCGACAGCATATTTGCGGAAATCGGGGAGCTTCAACTCTTGCTGGAGCGCGATCTGCTGATGATGGCCGGGCACGGCTTCATGCGCAGTGAGCGCGGCATATTCCCACAGCGGGCGTTGATCGAGCTTTGACGTGTTGACGTAAAAATTGCCCGCCAGCCCGGTTTCGGGTGATCCTCCGCTATAATAGGCCGTCGTCGTTGTTTCGGCTGTTTCCTTGGGGATTTCGCGCACGCCGTAGGGCAGCCGCGCAACGATCCCGAAATAGCCCGGCATTTTTCCATCAATGATCTTTGCCTGCCGCGATGCCCAGGCGAGCAATTCTTCGGGCGTTTTGGCAAAATATTTGGGATCGGTGCGTAATTTGGTGATGAACGCGGCGCGAGACGGATAGCCTGCCGACTTTGCCAGCGCCTCCATCTCGCCGCGAATGCGCGTGACTTCGGACTGACCAATCGCGTGGATTTGTTCAGGCGTCTTGTCGGTCGTTGTATGAACACGCGCGCGATAAGCGTAAAACGCCGCGCCTTGCGGCAATGCCGACGCCCCGATCGCAACTGCACATTTGGGTTTATACTCACGCACGTAGAGATCGTTAAACTTGGCATATTCGGGCGCCACGACGTCGCGGATCAGTGCGAGCGCGCGGGCCTGCATTTCGCGCCACTGCGCGTCGCTCATGTCGATCGGGCGCGGCTTGGTGAACGGCGTGTAAAACCGTGTGGCTTCGGCCGGGCCCGCGACAGCGCCGGTGATCGTGTTCTCAAACCCTGCCATTGCGAGGCACGGCTGGACGAACTTTTGCGCAATTGCGGCGCGGGTAATGGCCATCGCCTGCGCATTGAACGCGGGATAGAGGCCGAGCCGCGTCAGATAGCTTTCATAATCGGCGCGCAGCCGCAGCGGCAGATTATCCGCCATGCTCGCAAAATTCTGGTGCCAGCCATCATAGGTTGAAAACAGCATCATCCGCTGGCCGTAGCGATTGCCCTCAATTTGTTCGTCAAGCACGCGGAGCAGCACGCCCTTGTTGGTGCGGTCGGCGGCGCTGAGCGTCGCATCCGCAATCGCTTTGAGCCGCGTCACAAAGCCTTGCGCGTCACGCGCCTGGGCGTCCTGCGCGGCAAGGCTGATATCGGCGAGCTTATCGTCATGATTATGGACGCCAAGCGTCGTCGCGAACACCGGGTTATTGGCTAAATACCAAGACCAATGATCGCGCATAACGCCGTTCAGATCATCAGCGGGCGTCGCCAATGCGGGCGTGCCAAACAGCAACAGCACGGCAAACCAGAGTGCGGATAGCATTTTCATTCCTCACTCCTCTCACCAAAACGAATCACTACCCATTGAACGTAGACGGAACATGGCGTGTAGGAAAGCGTTTTTTTTAAGGCGGCGGAAATGCACGGGTTTTCGGCCATCACGCCGCCGCGAGCAACGCCTCCGCGCCGCCAAGATCGACCGAAACCAGGCGGCTGACCCCCTGTTCGATCATCGTCACGCCGAACAACCGGTGCATCCGGCTCATCGTCACGGCGTTGTGCGTGACGATCAGGTAGCGCGTGTTTGTCTCGCGGGTCATCGCGTCGAGCAGGTCACAAAAGCGTTCGATATTGGCATCGTCGAGCGGCGCATCAACCTCATCAAGCACGCAGATCGGCGCGGGGTTGGTGAGGAACAGCCCAAAGATGAGCGCGATTGCGGTAAGCGCCTGTTCGCCGCCCGAAAGCAACGTCAGCGCCGAAAGCCGCTTGCCCGGCGGTTGTGCGAAAATCTCAAGCCCGGCTTCTAGCGGATCATCGCTGTCGATCAGCGCAAGGTGCGCCGCGCCGCCGTTGAACAGCGTTGAAAACAGCCGCTGAAAATGGCCATTGACCGCTTCAAACGCCGCGAGAAGCCGCGTGCGCCCTTCGCGGTTGAGGCTGCCAATCGAGCCGCGCAACCGCGCAATCGCTTCGGCCAATTCATCGCGCTCGGCAATCGCGGTGGCGCGCGCGGATTCGACGGCGATCAGTTCGTCGGCGGCAAGCAGATTAACCGGCCCGATGCGTTCGCGCTCGATCGTCAATCGTTCGAGGCGCGGCGATTCGGTCTCGGGCGCGCCGACTTCGCCTTCATCAAAGCCAGTTTGCAGCGGCAAAAGCGGCGGCGGGCATTCAAACCGTTCACCCGATATCCGGCCCATTTCGATCCGGCGAAGCTCCTGATTTTCGGCGCGCGCCACCGCCCCTGCGCGATCCTCACGCGCGCTGCCAAGCGTCTCGACAATCTCGGTGAGCGTGGTTTCATGCCCGCGTAGCTCTGTTTCTGCAGCGCGTTCGGCGAGTGCGGCATCGCTCGCGGCGATCGTCAGGGCGGCGTTTTGCGCTTCGAGCGTGAGGCTCTGCGCGGCCAGACGCGCGGGCGCGTCGATCAGGCTTTCGGCTTCGGTCTGCGCAATGCCAGCGCGCTTGTCGATTTCGGCGATGCGCGCCGCAGCCTCGCCCGCGCGGCTTTTCCAATTTCGCGTTTCGCTTTGCGCAAGCGACTGGCGTTCGCGATCCGAAGCGATCGCGGCGTCAAGCGTTTTGGCGTCCGCGCTAATCTGTGCCGAGGTGGCGCGCGCAATTTCGCTTGCCGATTGCAACTGCGCGACCTGCTGCGCGGTGGCCACGCCGTCAGGCTGTGCGGCGCGCGCGGTTTCGGCATGGGCGTGGTCGGCGCGCGCTTCGCCGTGTTCGGCTTCAGCGCGCGCGGCGCGATCAAGGCACTCGGCGCGGCGTGAGGCGGTGCGTTCGATCGCGGTTGCGGCCTGATCTTCGTCGCGTTGCGCATTGCGGATGACCTGTTCGGCGGAGGCGAGGCCGCGCCGCGCTGTGTCGTTTGCCTGACGTGCCTCGATAAGCGCGGTTTCGGCCAGCGCCATCTCGCCTTGCGCCGCGTCGACTTCATGCTTGGCGGGCGGGAGCGCCGTTTCGATCACCGCAAGCCGGTTGACGCGTTCGAGCCGTTCGGCCGCCGCCGCGCCGTCGCCCTGCGTCACGAACCCGTCCCAGCGGCGGAGATTTCCGTCCTTCGTCACGATCCGCTGGCCCGTGGCGAGCAATTGCCCCGCATCGCGGTCAACCACCCCCACTTGTGCGAGCCGCCGCGCGAGTTCGGGCGGCGCGCTGACATGATCAGCGAGTGCGGAGACGCCGGGTGGGAGCGCGGGATCATCCGCGCCGTTCGCGACACCGGCCCAGTGGCGCGCGCCGTCGCCGCCAATCTCCGCTTCAAGGTCACTGCCGAGGGCGGCGGCGAGCGCGCGTTCGAAACTTGGCGTGACGCGCAGTTGGTCAATCGCGCGTGCCTTGCCGCCAACGGCCTCAAGCGCCTTCATCAGTGCGCGCGCTTCGCCTTCAAGTGCGGCGAGCGTTGCGCGCGCAGTAGCACCAGCGCTCTGCGCCGCGTCACGCGCAGCCGCCGCCTGTTCGCGCGCCGTTTCGGACGATGTGATTGCCGCGCGCGCGGTTTCGGCGTCGTCAGCCGCGCGCGCGCGGGCAATTGCGGCGCCGTCACGCGCATCGATCAGCGCGCCGTCATCGCCGAGCGCTGACAGGTCGGCGTCGATCCTTGCGCGGTCACGCGCCGCGCGTTCGGTTCGTGCGTTGGCCGCACCGAGCGCAGCTTCGGCGACGCGCGCTTCGGCCTGTTCGCGCGCCTGCGTTGCCATCGCGTGAGCAAGCGCGACTTCGGCATTGCGCACCTGCGCCTGCGCTGCTGCGATCTGCCCTGCGATTGCCGGACGCTGCGCCTCACCCGCGCTAATCTTCTGGCCCAGAATCTGCGTTTCGCTTGCCAGACGGCTGAGTGCTGCTGCGGCATCGCTTGCCAACTGGCCTTCGCGCGCGCGGTCGCTTTCAAGCCGTTCGCGCTGGCCGGTGAGTTCAACGATCCGCCGGTCAAGCGCGCTGCGTTCGGCGGCAAGCGTTGCGAGCCGGTGTCCCGCCTCCCCCGCTGCAACACGTGCTGCTTCGGCGTTGGCGCGCAGTGCGGCGAGTTTGGTGACGGCCTGCGATTGCCACGCGGCGGCGGCACGCTGCGCTTCGGACGCCTCACGCACGCGCGTTTCGGCAGCGGCGGCCTGTGCCTTGGCCACATCGGCAGC